>NZ_BCBQ01000006.1:0-106733 GCF_001320885.1 Pseudomonas sp. NBRC 111140 | reverse complement strand
AACTCCAACGATGACACGCCTGATGTCGGACGTGCGTTGAGGGAGCGGCTGCAGTGGGACGAAAAGGGACGTCCATTCGTGAACGCCTTCTTGCTTAGCCACCCAGACCAGGATCATTGCGCAGGCATGAGAAAGCATTTCTGGCTCGGTGATCCTGCCGACTACCCAGATGATGAGAAGGGGCGTTGGGAAAAGCGGATCATGATTCGCGAAATGTGGTCGTCTCCTCTGGTTTTCCGTCGGAGCTCGAAGAAGAACCATGTCTTGTGTGACGATGCCAAAGCCTTCGACAAGGAAGCGCGGCGGCGTGTGGAATATTGGCGTACCTACCGTAGTGCAGGGCACGGTAACCGCATCAAGATCATGGGCGAAGATAACGCAGGTAAGACTGACGATCTGGGCCCGATCCTGATCAAGTCCGGTGAAAAATTCAGCGGCATTGCAGGTGAGGATATGTCGCCATTCTTCACTTCCCACTTGCTCGCACCCGCGCCGCATGAAGATGACGCTTATCTCGAAGAGCGCCTGTCGAAAAACGAGTCGAGCGTGGTCATGAACATCCAGATTTCGCCCTTTGGCTACGCACAGACGAGAACTAAATTCCTCGTCGGCGGCGACGCTGAGGTGTTGATCTGGGAGCGCATGTGGGAGCGCTTTGAGCAGACGCCGGAGGTGCTCGAATATGATCTGCTGCTGGCACCTCATCATTGCTCTTGGCACACGCTTTCCTGGGATAGCTGGTCGGGCCTGGGAGAAAAGGCGAGGGTGAGTTGGGATGCACGCCAAGCGTTGAGCCAGGCCCGCAACGGAGCAACGATCGTTTCCAGTAGTGTTGAAATTCTCGACGACGACTGCGATCCGCCGTGCATTCGGGCGAAGCGCGAATACCAGGCAATTCTGGACGATGTGGACGGCTGGTTCTCGTGCACAGGCGATCTGGGCGAAAAGGCAGCCATGGACTTTGAGGTCTGCACGGATGGTAAGGTGAAACTGCTTGCCGCTGCTGTAGCACTCGCTGGTGCGGTGCCCAGTTCGGTAGCCGCTTCAGTTCCGCCTCGCGCAGGCGCCTGTGATGCTTGAGTACTTCGAGCTAGGGGATGCGAGGCCTGATTGCGGGGAAGACGAACTGTATCCTCAAACGCAGGCCTTACTGAGCGCCTTGCGGGCGTGCCCCTATACCGATGTTCGAGAGGTTCGGGCAGATTCATCGGGGAAAGACGGTACCGAATACATCGTCATTGATGCAGGTGACGGGACCGTGGATGCCGGCAACCAAGCGGGTATCCGCCGGCGGGAGCGCTTGGCGATTGGAGTCAATCCCAGGTATCGCGTACCAGTCGTCGTTTACACCCTACGCAAGGACTTCCCGCTGCTTTCTCACCAGCATCCGCCATCGAGCGATGGGCCCCGGGTTCTGTGTTTGTACGATAGCGCCTGGTCGACAGTAGAGCGCAGTTGGACGCCGGAGCGCTTCATAGCGCGAATGTTCTGGTGGCTGCGGGAGTCTGCGTTGCTGAAGTTGCACAGGGATGACCAACCGCTAGAGCAGCTGTTTTACATGAGCCCTTACCAACTGATCCTACCCTCGAACTACCCAGATTACGCCAAGGCAGGTAGTAGGACGTTGACCATCTTCAAGGTCGATCAGGGCGACTCGGTGATTCTGAAAGCTGAGCCGTCCAGACCCGACGATCAATCGAAGACGGTGCGAATGGTGCCGGTGATGGTTGAGCCGGTAGGAACGACCACGCTGGCCGGCTTTCCAGAAACACTTGGGAAATTACAGGATCAACTCGTTTCGTGGGGGAGCGATCTCTACGGCGCCTTGTATGACACCGTCTACGAGGCAATCGAAGGGGGGATATCGCCCGCGCACGGAAAAGGCGAGGGTATTCTCATCACCGTGTGGATTCCTCGCGTCCGTGAAGGCGGTGCTGAGCGGATCGATGTCGCGGGATACATGCTGAATGCTTCCCTGTTTGACCTTGCGACTGCATTGGACATGCTTGGTATGCCTGATGCAAAAGGGCTGTGTCAGCGG
The DNA here is from genome assembly GCF_001320885.1 of Pseudomonas sp. NBRC 111140. Classification (NCBI taxonomy): domain Bacteria; kingdom Pseudomonadati; phylum Pseudomonadota; class Gammaproteobacteria; order Pseudomonadales; family Pseudomonadaceae; genus Pseudomonas; species Pseudomonas sp. NBRC 111140. The sequence continues at coordinate 104,692 of NZ_BCBQ01000006.1, read as the reverse complement.
ATCACGTTGTTGGGTGGGGCTGCCGGCTCGGCCTGGCGTTCCCTTTCACTGATGCCTGTGGAAATCCGCACAGCACTCACTCCGCAAACCGCACGAGATCTCTCCGGCACCCCAGAAGAGCACAGTGAAATCAAAGGCGTACTCGCCGGAGTGGGCGCTCTGGGTAGCGTGTTGGCTGATTTATGGATACGCCAAGGGTGGGGGCAATGGACTTTCATCGATCCTGACCGATTGCTGCCTCACAACCTTTGTCGGCACATCGCTTTTGATGGATTCGTTGGAATGCCCAAGGTCAAGGTATTGCAGGAAATGGCTTGTGCTACCTATCCCAACTGGACGCCACCTAGCGCTATTGATCGAAGTGTCCTGGACGAGTCCGCAGAGGTCACCTCATCGTTGACCAGCGCCGACCTTGTCGTCGATGTCACTACAACCTTCGGGGTGCCCCGAGAGCTTGCGCGCAGAGATGAAGCTCCGCGTACAGTAAGTCTATTCGTCACTCCTTCTGGTCAGTCTTGTGTGATGATTTTGGAGGACGAGGCGAGACGGCATCGGGTTGATGGTTTGGAAGGCCAATACTATCGGGCACTTCTTCATCATGAGTGGGGACGTACGCACCTGGTCAGTCATCTGGGTGACCGCTGGGTGGGCGGGGGATGTCGAGATATTTCGGTCAGACTGTCGGGCGAATACATCCACTTGCACGCAGGGATTCTGGCTAGACAGCTCCGCAAGTCGGTGGCGAAGCCTCAGGCCAGGATCTGCGTTTGGGAGTGTGATGAGCAGTCGGGAGCGGTAAGAACGCACGAAATTGAAGTTGCCCAGATACATTCAGTGGAGTCTGCTGGATGGACGGTGAAATATGATGAGGCCCTGGTTCAGAAGCTGCTCACCTCTCGCCTTGCGGCGCTGCCGAATGAAACGGGGGGCGCGATTCTCGGCGTCACCGACCTGAAAACGAAGACCATCGTTATCGTGGATGTTTTACCAGCTCCCCCAGACAGTGAGGCGAGCCCGAGCCACTTTATAAGGGGACAGGTAGGTCAGGCTGAGGCCCTGGGCACAGTGCACTCGCGCACTGCTCGGGTGGTTGACTACGTAGGGGAATGGCACTCTCATCCTGATAATTGTCCTGCTCGCCCGAGCCAGCTGGATGAGCATCTGCTGGATACACTTCATCGCAAGATGAGCGCGGAAGGATTGCCAGCGCTCATGGTGATTGCGTCCAAGGGGGAGGTTGCGGTGTTTGTTCGGTAACGAGCGTAGACCACGTCGCTAGGTTGGCAGTGCGGCGCGGTGAATGGGCGGTCTGAGACCGCCCTGCAACGTTTAGATGAGGCCGCTTTTTTTTTGCTCGCGACGATAACGCCGCTTGACCTTATCCATGGGCGGATTCTCAACCACTCGATCGCGCTGATGGAACAACGAAGGGAAGTTTGCTCTGACAAGCTCGGGAGGCGCGACGGCAAATGAGGCCCAGTTCCATTGCCAGGCGATGAACTCCGCTTGGGTCTCGATCACATACAGCGGCATGTCGAAAATTTCTCGGAAATCCATAATAGCCAGCCTGCCGTGGTCGGCACTGGGCATTCGGATTTCTCGGCCATGCTCGTCCCAACCAATGAAGTACGAATCATAGCTGATCGACTTCCCGTCGAAGTGGCTGAGGCGGATGTGCCCAATGTCCTGTTTGGGTACACGGATGCCGCAGATCTTCTTCATCAATCCCGTGTAGTAGTCACCAAGGCGATCGGACGGAGCGGTTTCGACACACTGTGTGAAATGCTTGAAACTCTGATAGCCGAGACGCTTGGCGAGGTAGTTCAAATACTGGGTATGTTTAAGCTTGGGGGCACCGGCAACCTCAGTTTCTTTGAAGGTTTCGATGATAGATTCGGCTGTGAAAGGCATGACATTGACTCCAAAGTCATGGCCGTAAAAGCACCTTGCCAGGGGACAAGTCCTGGATGCTTCGCTGGGCTTGCTGCGAGCCGGGCTGGCCACGGGGAGTAATGTGGTTAGCGTCAAAACACCGATCTTTCCCACGCAGCAGGGCGGTTCACGGCGACCTGGGCTCTAGGCCCTGTCCATAGGATAACTAGGTGCTAACAGAAATTTCAATCGGATACAGCGGAAGCCAAAAATCTACATTGCTGTATTGTCACTTGCTTACAAAGCAGTAATGAGCCCAATCGTGCATGAGTTGGACGCGTTTCGGCCATAAAGTACCCCGCTGATACGCGGCTTCAACGCTATCAGGGAGCTTATGGGCAAGGGCATGCTCGCATACCTCACGAGGGTGATGCGTTTGCTCCGCTGCCCAGATTCGAAAGGTGGAGCGAAAGCCATGCTGTGTGAGGTGCCCCAACTCCATACGCCTCAGAACGGCAGTGAGTGACATGTCCGATAGCTGTTTTCCTCGCGGGGAGGGGAACACGTATGGACTATCTGCGATGCGAGGCAATGATTTGAGCAACTGAACTGCTTCGGGCGACAGCGGTACAGAGTGTTCCTTGCCTGCCTTCATTCGTGCTGCCGGTATCGTCCATGTCGACTCTTTAAAATTGATCTCGCTCCACTCTGCGCCACGTACCTCACCTGACCGGCAAGCAGTCAAGATTGAGAACTCCAGTGCTCTGGCCGAGACACCTTTGCGCTTGCTTAACTCCCGCATAAAAGCCGGAGCTTCCGCGTAGGGGAGGGAGGCGTGATGTTCAACCTTCTGGACTTTGCTTCTTGCAGGTAGCTCATGCTCCAAATGGCCTTTCCAGCGAGCTGGGTTTTCACCTTGGCGGTATCCGCGGAAAGTCGCCCAATCGAGAATGTTCTCGATCCGGCCCCTGAGCCTGCTCGCGGTTTCCGCCTTTGTGTACCAGAACTGTGTGGGTTCGCTAGGCGAACCGACCTGTTGCTGTAGGACCTTCAACACCAGGTTCGTGTCGACCGCTCCGATAGCCAGTTCACCGATGATTGGATAGGCATAGGCCTCAAGAGTATTTTCCCACTGCTGGACGTGTTTCGGATTTTTCCAGCCCGCACGGTTGGCTTGGATGTAGGCCAGCGCACACTCTTTGAAGGTCTTATGCCGGGCAGCCTCAAGCTTGGCTGCCTGCTGCTTTGCTTTTTTTGCTTCGAGAGGGTCGATACCCTCAAGCAGGCTTTTTCGATGCTCCAGGCTCTTCGAGCGCGCTTCGCTGAGAGAAACGGTGTGTACAGGGCCAAGTCCCATGTCGCGGGTCTTGCCGTTTCTGGTGTAGCGGAACACCCAGGACTTCCCACCTAGTTTGCTGACTTGCAACCAGAGACCGCCGCCATCCCCGTAATAGCCAGGGTCCTTTGCTTTTTGCACCGCGAGAGCGGAGAGCTTGTTGATGCCACGCGCCATGATTCATACCCATTTTTCTACCCACGTTTTATAGCTGGATTTGAGTAGATGGTGCAAGACGTTGGTGGACGTGATGTGGACTTGAGGCCAGTAAAATCAGAGTCTCCATGGAAGTATGTGGACGTTGGTGGATATTGCTCAGGCGGACTACGCTTCCGCCATATTCAAAGCCCTGATTATTCAGGGCTTTTTGCGTTTTTGGGGCCTGTAGGAACGGGCCTGTGGAGTGGGGCGGTTCGACTTTGCGCCCAGAGATCTCTCGCACGCCGGCGCTGCGTAGGCTGTGCCCCCTCACGATCTATGCCGTTCGCACCTGGAGGCCGAAATGAACAAGCTGATCCTGCCCGCCGCCATTTTCGTAAGCGTGATCATCGCCGGGAAGATAGCGGAGCACTTCGGCCTGGAAGGGGGTTGGAAAATAGGTGTGCTTTGCCTAGTGGCCGGTGTTGTTCAAATCGCAGTTACCCGTTTTCAACGTGCCCCGCGCAACAACGCCTAATTTTGAGCGCAGCGCACATGCGCAGCTCGGCATCATCCATCACCGCCTTGGCCAATGCGCAGCCCAAGGCCTAGCCTGCTGCGATTGCGGGCTGGGGTGGTGGGATAGTGGGTGTTGCTGGTGTCTTGGGGGCTGCAAGGCAGCCCCCCGGATTTCAGCGTTACATCAACAATTGCCGGGGCTGCTTCGCAGCCCTTTCGCGACACAAGGCCGCTCCTACACAGGTCTGCGTCGATCAAAACATCACTTGATCAGCGGCACACCACTCAGCTTCTGCAGCTCGTCAAAGTCGATGTCCGCGCAAATCTCGACCACTTTCAGGCCTTCAGGCGTTACTTCCAGCACGGCCAGGTCGGTGTAAATGCGGCTGACGCAACCAATACCGGTCAGCGGGTAGGTGCACGCGGGCACCAGCTTGCTTTCGCCGGTCTTGGTCAGGTGGTCCATCATCACGAACACCTGGCGGGCGCCGGTGGCCAGGTCCATCGCACCGCCTACGGCGGGGATCGAACCTTCGGCACCGGTGTGCCAGTTGGCCAGGTCGCCCTTGACCGACACCTGGAAGGCGCCCAGTACGGCGATGTCCAGGTGGCCGCCACGCATCATCGAGAACGAGTCGGCATGGTGGAAGAATGCACCGCCGGTCAGCAGGGTGACGTGCTGCTTGCCGGCGTTGATCAGGTCATCGTCTTCCTCGCCCGGCGCTGGGCTTGGGCCCATGCCCAGCAGGCCGTTCTCGCTGTGCAGGAAGACTTCCTTGTCGCCCAGGTAGTTGGCCACCAGGGTCGGTGCGCCAATGCCCAGGTTTACGTACGCGCCTTCTTGAATGTCTGCGGCCACGCGTTGGGCCATCTCGGTGCGGGAGAGCTTTTTGGTGATGGTCATGGCAGGCCTCAGACAGCTTTGGCAATCGAAGAAGCGGCAGCGCCGGTGACGGCGACCACGCGCTGGACGAAGATACCCGGAGTGATGATGTGTTCCGGGTCCAGTTCACCGAGTTCGACAACCTGGTCGACCTGGGCGATGGCAGTCTTGGCGGCCATGGCCATGATCGGCCCGAAGTTGCGCGCGGCTTTGCGGTAGGTCAGGTTGCCCCAACGGTCACCCTTGTGCGCCTTGATCAGTGCGAAGTCGGCGTGCAATGGCATTTCCAGCACGTACATGCGGCCGTCGATTTCACGGGTTTCCTTGCCTTCGGCCAGCAGGGTGCCGTAGCCGGTCGGCGAGAAGAACGCACCGATGCCCGAACCGGCTGCGCGGATACGCTCGGCCAGGTTGCCTTGCGGCACCACTTCCAATTCGATCTTGCCGGCCCGGTACAGTTCGTCGAACACGTAGGAGTCGGATTGGCGCGGGAATGAGCAGACCACCTTGCGCACGCTGCCTGCCATGAGCAAGGCGGCCAGGCCGATCTCGCCGTTACCGGCGTTGTTGCTGATGATGGTCAGGTCGCGGGCACCGGTTGCGATCAGGCCATCGATCAGCTCGGATGGCATGCCGGCAGTGCCGAAGCCACCGACCATGATGGTCGAACCGTCGGTGATTCCTTCCACCGCGCTGGCGATGGACTCGTACGTTTTATTGATCAAGGCGAGCTCCTGGTTGTTCCTGGAGTTGTGGTTGTCGGGCTGGCCGGAGCGCGTGAAGCGATGGGGCCTGTCAGCGCTTGAAAGTGTTTGCTGACTTTCGGTATAGCGTGCCGCAAGATAGGGCAACAGTAGAGGGGGTTTGGCTGAATTTGTGCGATTATCGAACTATTGTGCGATGTGCGAGCAGCTGCAGTGGGCATCAGAACCCCATCAACCAAAGGAGACCCCATGATCCGGCTGGCCGTAGCAACCGATGAGCCCGAGATCAGAAAGTGCGCCGAGCAGGCCTATGCTCGCTATGTGCCACTCATCGGACGCAAGCCAGCCCCGATGACCGCACATTTCGCCAGGCAGATCGCGCAAGGGGTGGTCTACGTAGCGACGGATGACCAGGCGACCTTTCAAGGCTTCATTGTCTTCTATGCCGAAGAAGGGCATTTGCTGCTGGAAAACGTGGCGGTCCTGCCCCGTGCAGCCGGGCGTGGTGTAGGAAAGGCGCTGATCGGCTTCTGCGAAAATGCCGCCCGGCGATTGGGGATAAGCACCGTCCATCTCTACACCAACGAGATGATGACCGAGAACCTGTCGATTTACCCCAAGCTCGGCTACGTAGAGGTGGGGAAACGTACAGAGGACGGTTTCAATCGGGTTTACTTCGAGAAAACCCTCGCTCCCTGATACCCCGTTCATGCGCGCGTACAAAGCATGCCCCGCACGCAGGCAATGCGTCATGCACCCCAGGTTCAGGCATCATGTACCCAGCCCCATTCAGAAAGCTGAACCCGCCCAATGCCAGAATCCACCAACCCCAACCGAGCCATCTACGACCTGGACATGCTCCGCACCGTGGTCATGGTGGCCGACTGCGGCAGTTTCACCGCCGCCGCTGCACGCCTGCACTCCACCCAATCGACGGTCAGCCAGAAGGTGCGCCGGTTGGAGGAAATGGTCGGCCACCAGTTGCTCGACCGCAGCAACCGCGAGGTGCACCCGACCGATGCCGGGGAAACATTGCTGGGTTTCGCACGGCACCTGCTGGCAGTGAGCAGCCAGTTGACCGAAGCCATGTCAGGCGGGGTGACGGTTACCGTGCGTATCGGCCTGCCGGACGATTTTGTCGCGGGCAAGACGATGCAGGCGTTGGCAGCGTTCAATCGGCGTAACCCGACAGTGAAGCTGGAGATCACCGGTGGCCTGAGCCGGGATTTGATGAGCACCTACGACCGTGGCGAACTGGACCTGGTGCTGATCAAGCAGCGGCGGCATAGCCGGGAGGCCAATGCCTGCCAGCCGGAGTGCATCGAGTGGATCGACAGTGCGCAGTACCCGTGTTTTGCCCAGGATCCGATTCCGCTGGTGACCTTTCCGCCGCGGGGGCTGTACCGGGATGACATGATCGGTGCGGTCGAGGCGATGGGGCGCAGTTGGCGGATCGCCTTTACCAGTTCGAGCCTGGCAGGGATTCAGGAGGCGGTGGCCAATGGCCTGGGGGTGAGTCTGTTGCCTTCGCGCGTGGTGACGGCCAGGCATCGAGTTTTGGGGGCGCAAGAGGGGTTCAAGCCGATCAAAGTGTTTGAGGCGGCAATTTTCCATCGGCCTACGGCGGACCCGATGGTGATGGAGCTGGCTGAGATTCTGATTGGGATTTTGCGGGCTGAGGCAGAGTAAGCACGGGGCTGGAAACCAGCTGGGGCGATGAGGGCTGCCAGGCAGCCCATCACCGGCAAGCCAGCGCTGACCTCAACGGCGCAGCTCGTTGGCAAACTGCGTAGCCTTCAACCGCAATTGCGCAGGCCCGCCCCAGAATGCGCCGTGGCGCACGATCACGCGTTCATGGAGGGCTGCCGCCACCGCCGCCGCCGCATTCGGCGCCTTGAACAGCACGAAACTGGCCTCGTTGCCGACCTTCAAACCGTAGTCTTGTTTGCCCATCACTCCGGCGCTGGCCTCAGTGGCCATTTCCAACGCAACCCGCAATTCTTCGTCGGTGTTGAAGCCCGAGCGATAGCTGATCAGCATCGCCCGTTGCAGCATGTCGCCATTGCCATACGGCCACCAGGCATCCTGGATATTGTCGTTACCGGTGAACACCCGCACACCGCCTGCACGCAGGCGTAGCACAGGCGGGAAGGCGTGTTCGCCGGGTGCGTTGGTCATGATCGATACGCCGGCGCCGGCCAGCAGCTCGGCCGTGCGGTCGACCACCGCGTCGGATACATCGCCCAGGCCATAGGCGTGGCTGACTGCCACCAAGCCTTGCATGCCCAAGGCGGTGGTGCGCGCGGCGATGCGTTCAAGCTGGGCGATGCAGATGTCGCCGGGTTCATGCAGGTGGATATCGACCTTCACGCCGTGCCGGTCGGCAATGCCGAACACGATGTCCAGCTGCGCTTCGGCGTCGCCATCCAGGGTGGTTGGGTCGATACCGCCGACGACCTGCACACCTTCGCGTATAGCCGCTTCCATCACGTCGGCAGTGCCGGGGCAGGTCACCACACCGGCCTGGGGGAAGGCCACAAGTTCGATGTCTATCAGGTCTTTCCAGGTGTCCCGGGCTTCGAGCATGGCGCGCAAGTTGGTCAGGCCGGTGGTGGCGTCCACGTCCACATGGCAGCGCATGGCCACGGTGCCGTAAGAGGCGGCCTGGCGCATCAGCGCGTCGGCGCGCTCGAGGATCGGTGGGGCGCTGGCAAGTTCGCGTTTTTCCACGGCCAGGCGCTCACGCAGGCTGGCGACGGGTTGGTGTGGGCGCCAGCGGTCGCCGACGAAGCTTTTGTCCAAGTGGATGTGGCCGTCGACGAAGCCGGGGAGCGCCAGCAGGCCGTCAAGGTCGATGGTCTCGCGGGCGGGTGTGCTGGCGCGTTGCGGGCCGATGTGGCTGATGCGGCCGTTGCTTACGGCGATGTGCAGGGGCAGGCCATCGGCGTCGATGGCATTGATGAACTCACGGTCGTTCATGAACGGGCCTTTTTTACTGAGGCTTGGGTGACGTACCACGGTAGGGCGGATGCGGGTATGTCTCCAATTAATTATCAGGATCCTATGCAGTGCATTTCTGGATGCAGGCAGGGCGCGTCAGCCTGCATTAAAAAGCCCACTGAAGTCGATTTCGATAATTAACTTTCCAAGCCTTCGCTCTCGGCCCAGGATTGCCCACGGGACCCGCCCGCCGCCAGCTACGGCGCCTTTCAGGGCCGGTCGCCACACACAATAAAAACAAATGCCGTGTCGGAGTCCCCATGACCCATGATTCCAAGCTGCTGCGTGCCGCGCTGATTTTCATTGCCTGTACCTCCTTCATTGTTTGTGGTGTGCAACCCATCTTCATGGGGTTGGTCACCGAACAGCTCAGCCTGTCACTCGACCAGCAAGGTTGGGTGGTGTCGGTCGAGATGATTGGCATGACCCTGGGCACCTTGCTGTGCCCACTGTTGATGAAGCGCCACGGCGGGCGCGGCTTGTGTCTGTTCGTAGGTGGGCTGTGCGTGGCGCTTAGCATCGCCACGGCTTTTACCAGCAGCAACGCGATGTTGCTGGGCGTGCGCCTGGCGGCCGGCACCTGCGCGGGGCTGGTGTATGCCTATGCGGTGTCCACGTTGGGCCGCCTGCCCAATCAGGACCGTTCGTTCGGCCTGATGCTGTTACTGCAAACGCCGGAGTACTCGCTGTTTTCCGCAGCGCTGCCATTGCTTGCTGCGCAGAGTGGAACGGTAACCGCCTTGTGCGCGTTTGGCCTGTGGTACCTGTTGATCTGCGGCGCCAGCCTGGTGCTGCCGCGTCGCCCGGCAGTTTCGTTGGCAAATGACGAAGGTTCGCCCGCCCAGGGTGGTTCGGCGCGTACGGGACGCACTGCACTGGTGGGCATGCTGTTCATGCAGATCGCCATCTATTGCGTGTGGGGCTTCATCGACCAGCTGGCGCGAGACCAGGGTATCGAAGGTGTCGACATTGGCTGGGCATTCGGCCTGTCTGCCATTGGTGGCCTGCCTGGGGCAGGGCTGCCGAGTTTGCTGGGCGCGCGGGTAAACCGGCAGTTGATGATTGCCGTAGGCTTGGTGGCAGTGTTCATTTCCATTGCCATGCTCACCGGCCATACCCGCACACCGATGCAGTTGTTCGTGGCGCTGTTACTGATCAACTTTGGCTGGGTGCTGTCGTTGTCGTACTACATGGCGCTGATTACCACCAACGACCCGACCGGCAAGCTTACGCCGCTGGTCAGCATTACCTTGATGGGCGCGGCGGCCGTGACGCCTGCGCTGATTGCCTTGTTGGTGGAAGGGTCCAATCAACAACTGATCTTCTTGCTGGGGACGGGGGCGTTGGTGATTGCTTTTGCGGTTACCTGCCTGGGGGCCGGGGTTAGAGGTGTGCGTAGAAAGGCTGTTTACTGAGCGTTCGCGGTTGAGGCTGCGCCGCAGCCCCAAGGTGCATGACGATTGGCGCAAGATCATGCATCCGAGAACAAGTCGAACATCAATTGTCGAAGCCAGCGGTTGGCCGGGTCCTTGTTGTACCGCCCATGCCAGAACAGGTTGATTTCGATGTTCGGCAATGCCACCGGGGGTGGCATAACGCTCAACCCGAACGGTGCCTCGCAACTGGCGGCAAACCGCTCTGGCACCGTTGCCAACAAATCACTGTGCTGCAGGATGTGCCCCACCGCCACGAAGTGCGGCACTTCCAGGCGAATGTTGCGCACCACCCCAGCCCGCGCGTAATACGTGTCGACCTCGCCATGCCCGGTATTGGCCGCCACTACATTCACATGCTCGAAGCTCATGAAGCTCTCCATGGTCAGGGGCTGCTGCGTAGCGGGGTGCCCTTTACGGCACAGGCACACATAGCGATGGTGAAACAGCCGCCGTTGAAAGAACCCCGCCTGCAGATGCGGTAACAGGCCAACCGCCAGCTCAATAGTGCCGTTCTGCAGCCCTTCGGCCAGGGTGTCAGCCGAGTTGCGCAATGTGCTGATGGTGCAGCCGGGCGCCAGTGCGGCAAACGCGTCCATCAGCTTGGGCATGAAGTAGATCTCGCCAATGTCGGTCATGGCCATGGTGAAGCGGCGATTGCTGGTGGTCGGGTCGAAAGTGTCCTGCCGGCTGAATGCGTCGCGTAGCGTTTGGATGGCTGTGGTAATCGGCTCCGCCAACTGCAGGGCGTAAGGAGTGGGCTCCATGCCCTGGTAGGTGCGCACGAACAACTCGTCCTGCAGCACAGTGCGCAGGCGCTTCAGGGCATTGCTCATCGCCGGTTGGGTCAGGCTCAGGTTTGCGGCGGCGGTCGAAACTTTGCGGTCGATCAGTAGCTGGTTGAAAACCAGAAGCAGGTTCAGGTCTAGATCGCGTAAATCCATGATACCTCTCAGGTATTGGTCGAGACGCGATGGGTATTGTTTTCAGGGTTTATCTGCGTCCGAATGCAACGCTACCGGAAACGAGACTCACTGGGTATGCATAAACAGTATTCATACCCGAAATAGCCACTATTCGAGTGGCTGCATATCAGCCGTGTCGCGCCTTGGTCATGATGGATCGCGCTAGCCAATTTGGGGGCATGCCCCATCCATAACAACTACAAGAGCGATGCCATGCGAAATATCAATGCAGCGGCCCTGCTGGAACGGGCCCGGTTCAATGCCTTTCACGCGCGTTTACTGTTCTGGTGCGCGCTGATCATCATCTTCGACGGCTATGACTTGGTCATCTATGGCGTGGTACTGCCATCGCTGATGGCCGAATGGGGCCTGAGCGCGGTACAGGCGGGGGCACTGGGCAGTTGCGCGCTGGTCGGGATGATGGCGGGGGCGCTGTTCTTCGGTTCGCTGTCGGACCGGATCGGGCGGCGCAAAACCATCATGACCTGTGTCTTGCTGTTCAGTGGCGTCACGGCCTTGAATGGGTTGGCCACTTCACCCGAAACCTTCGCGCTGTGCCGCTTTGTTGCCGGGCTGGGGATCGGCGGTGTCATGCCCAATGTGGTTGCGCTGATGAACGAGTACGCACCCGGCAAGATGCGCAGCACCTTGGTGGCGATCATGTTCAGTGGCTATTCGCTGGGCGGCATACTGTCGGCTGGGCTGGGCATGCTGTTCATTCCCCAGTGGGGCTGGCAGGCGGTGTTCTATGTGGCTGTGATACCGCTGTTGCTGCTGCCGTTGCTGATCCATCAATTGCCCGAGTCCATGGACTTTCTGTTGCGCAGCGGTCAGGCCGAACGCGCCAAGGTTTTGCTGGCCCAGGCCACATCAGACTATTTGCCGGAGCACGATGACCAACTCAGCTTGGTCGCTACGCGGGCTGGGAAAGTGTCGATTCGGGAGATTTTCAGTGAAGGGCGGGTGGTAAACACGCTGACGTTGTGGGCGGCATTCTTCTGTTGCCTGTTGATGGTTTATGCATTGAGTTCGTGGCTGCCAAAGTTGATGAGCAGTGCGGGCTATGGGCTGAACTCAAGCCTGGCATTTTTACTGGTGCTCAACTCGGGTGCGATCGTTGGGGCGATTGCGGGTGGCTGGCTGGGTGACCGTGTGGGTATCGCCAACGTGTTGCTGTGCTTCTTCGCCTGCGGTGCGCTGTCGCTCAGCCTGCTTGCGCTAAAGGTGCCCGTGGCGGTGCTGTACCTGCTCATCGCCGTGGCTGGCGCTTCTACCATTGGCACGCAGATTTTGGCCAATGCCTGCGCGGTGCAGTACTACCCGCCACACATCCGTTCCACCGGACTTGGGTGGGCAATGGGTATAGGGCGGCTGGGGGCAATCGTCGGGCCGGTACTGGGCGGTGTGCTGCACAGCGCGAACCTGCCTTATCAAAGCAGTTTCCTGGCGTTTGCCATACCGGGCGCCATTGGCGCCGTCGCCATTCTGCTGTTTATCCGGCGTCAGGTTGTGGCAACGCGAAGCCGGGGCGTTCAGCGAGTTACCGGCTGAGGAATATTCAGGTAGGTGATGGCGTTTATGGGTTTGGCGATATTTATCAATGGTCTGCCAGCAGTAATGATCGGCTCACTCCAATAACAATCAGCCCCGAGGTACCTTGCAATGCAACAGGCTACTGCACTTGAAGTTTCCATAGTTGGCGGTGGTATCGCAGGTGTCGCACTTGCGCTCGATCTTTGCCGCCATGCGCACTTGAACGTCCAACTGTTCGAATCGGCTGCGGCCTTTGGTGAAGTAGGCGCAGGCGTCTCTTTTGGTGCCAATGCGGTGCGTGCCATTGCCGGATTGGGCATTGCCGAGCCCTATGCCAGGATCGCCGACAGCACGCCGGCACCTTGGCAAGATGTGTGGTTCGAATGGCGTGATGGGCGTGACGCGCAATACCTGGGCAGCAGTGTGGCAGAAGGGGTTGGGCAGTCGTCGGTACACCGGGCTGATTTTCTCGATGCGCTGGCCAGCCAGTTACCGCCGGGCATCGCCCAGTTCGGCAAGCGTGCGCAGCAGGTCGAGCAGGTGGGGGAGCGTGTGCGGGTGTGCTTTACCGATGGCACGGAGCATCACTGCGACGTGTTGATTGGTGCCGACGGCATCAAGTCATCCATCCGTGACCACGTGCTCGACGGCCTGGGTGTTGCGCGGGTGGCGCCGCGTTTCAGTGGCACATGCGCCTACCGTGGGCTGATCGACAGCGCGCAGTTACGTGAAGCCTGTTGGGCGCGCGGCGTGGGTGAGCATCTGGTCGATGTGCCGCAGATGTACCTGGGGCTCGACGGCCATATCCTGACCTTCCCGGTCAAACAGGGGCGGTTGATCAATGTGGTGGCGTTCGTGTCGGACCGCAGCCAGCCGAATCCAGCCTGGCCAAGCGATGCGCCTTGGGTGCGTCAGGCAAGCCAGGCCGAAATGCTCAAAGCGTTCGAGGGCTGGGGTGATGCGGTGCAGGTACTGCTGGAGTGCATCGCCACACCTTCCCTGTGGGCACTGCATGATCTTGCTGAACTGCCGGGGTATACCCATGGTCGAGTGGGGCTGATTGGTGATGCTGCTCACGCCATGCTGCCGCATCAGGGCGCGGGGGCCGGCCAGGGGTTGGAGGATGCCTGGTTGCTGGCACGGTTGCTGGCCGACCCGAATGTGCTCGGTAGCCCTGTGCAGACAGTGCTCGAGGCGTATGACGCGGTACGGCGACCGCGTGCTTGCCGGGTGCAGCGCACCTCATGGGAAGCGGGTGAGCTGTATGAGTTCCGTGACCCTGCCGTGCTGGACGATCCGCAGTTGCTCGGCAAGGTGCTGGGCGAGCGGTTCGATTGGTTGTGGAACCATGATCTGCAGAATGACCTGAAACGCGCCCGTCAATTGTTGGGGTTGCAGGTGCAGGCTGCCTGAATGGCAGGGGGCCGTGGTGCCAGGCGTTACAACGCATTTCGCGCCTTGCCCCGGTATACCCGCAGCACATCCGCCATCACCGCCAGCGCAATCTCCGCTGGCGACTTGCTGCCCAGGTCCAGCCCGATAGGCATGTGCAGCCGTTCGATCTGTTCGTTCGTCAAGCCGCCAATCCGCTGCAACCGCTCGGCGCGGCGGGCTGATGTGGCTGCCGAGCCCATGGCGCCGATGTAGAACGCCGGCGTATGCACCGCCTCCATCAAGGCCAGGTCATCGATTTTCGGATCGTGAGTCAACGCCACCACGGCCGTAGCGGCATGGCAACCACCCGCCGCGATGAACAGCGAAGGCAGTACCCGGTGCATCTGTACGCCTTCTATCTCGACACTCGCCATCTCCTCGCGCGGGTCGCAGGCAATGACCTCGCAGCCCAGCGTGCGAGCGATATCGGCACAGGCCTCGGCGACCGGCGACAGCCCGGCCAGCACCAGCCGCAAAGCGGGGCCGATACCGATGTGCACGGCGCCGTCGTCCATGCGCACGGCAACGCTATTGTCACCATGCAGGCTGACACTACCCGCCGGCAGACAGACCTTGCGCGTCACCCGTTGCTGGCCCAGCAGCGCCCCGCGAAGGGCCTGCAGATGCTCCAGCCACGCGCCATCCGCCTGCCGCCGCTCTACCAGCACCACCAGCACGCCGCCGCAGGGCAGGCGCAAGCGCCGGCTCTGCTCGTGCCCGTCGCCATAGCGCATTACCTGTGCCGGCTGGGTGAATGCACCGTGCGCCAGGCTGGCGAGGAACTCCTCTTCCACGCAGCCGCCGGACAAAGAACCGACCCACTCATGCGCGCTGCGGCAGGCCAGCATCGCGCCGGGCGAGCGGGGGGCCGAGCCATAGGTGGACAGCACCGTGCACAGCCACACCGTATCGCCGGCACGGGCCCATTGCAGGGCTTTGTCGATCACCTGCAGGTCGAGATGCTGCATGTTCCGCTACCTCGCTCGTATCGTGTCAGCCCAGCCGAAAAAGCCGCGCAATGGCCCAACGTCTGTGGCAGTGTTGGGTATCTGGCCAGCCCCACAGGGACCGACATGCAAACTCGCAAAACCGGTGTTCGCGCCCAGCAGGCCGACCGCACCCGGGACAACATTCTCAAGGCTGCCGTGAAGGTCTTCAGCAAGGAAGGCTTCAGCGGTGGGCGCATCGAGCAGATCTCCACGCTGGCCAAGTCCAACGACCGGATGATCTATTACTACTTCGGCAGCAAGGAAAAGCTGTTCATCAGCGTGCTGGAGCACATCTACGCCAGCTTCAACCAGGCCGAAGCCAAGCTGCGCCTGGACCTCGCCGACCCGGAACAAGCCCTGCGCGAGCTGGTGGCGTTCATTTGGGACTACTACGTGCGCCACCCCGAGTTCGTCACCATCCTTGCCACCGAAAACCTTCACCAGGGCCAGCACGCGCGCAAGTCGCAAAACCTCAGGGCGCTGTCCGGCGAGGCGGTCGGCGTGCTGCGGCCGATCATCGAGGCCGGCCAGGCCAAGGGCCTGTTCCGGGACGACATCGACATCACCCACGCCTACCTGATGATTGCCTCGCTGTGCTACTTCTATAACTCCAACCGCCATACTCTCAGCTCGTTCCTGGCCGTGGACCTGGCCGACAAGCAGGCCAAGGCCGACTGGCTTGCCTTTATCAGCGACCTTGCCTTGCGTGGCCTGCGCCGCTGAACCTCAGTGGCTGCCGGGGTTGGCGCGTATTTGCGCGGCCTTGGCCGCCAGCCCTTGCCAGGCGGGCTTGTCGGCGGCAAAACGCTGGCGCAGGTAGGCCGCCAGGTCGGCTACCTGACGGTCAGACAGGCTGTCCTTGAAGCCGGGCATGTAGCCCAGGTCGGGGGTTGCCGGGGTCGCAATGCCGTGCAGCACCACGCGCAGCAGGTTGTCCGGCAGGTCGCTGTGGACGTTGCTGTTGACCGCCATCGACGGGCTGACACCAAACAGTTTTGGCCCCAACCCATCGCTGTGGCAGGCCATGCATGCGCCTTTGAAAACCCGCTCGCCGTTGCTCAACGACACTTGCGTGTCCGCCTGAGGTGCGGCCTTGGCCACCTGTGCCTGTGGCTCACCATCGAGTGAGCTGAGGTAATGGGCAATGGCCCGCACATCGCTTTTGGGCAGGGTGGCCAGTTCGCTGACCACCGGCCCCATGGGGCCGGCCGCCACGCCGTGCTTTTCCGAAAAGCCGGTGCTCAGGTAGCTGAACAGTTCATCTTCGCTCCACGGCGTCGCTGACTTGCCCAGGGCGTTCAGGGCCGGGGCTTCCCAGCCATCGACCATGCCGCCGGCGAGGTAGCTGCTGCCGGCTTTTTCGGCACCCATCAGGTTGCGCGGCGAGTGGCAGGCCGTGCAGTGCCCCAAGCCGTCGACCAGGTAGGCACCACGGTTCCACTGTTCGCTGCGTTGCGGGTCGGGCTGGTATTCACCGCGTTGCAGAAACAGCGCGTTCCAGCCGGCCATCAGTGGCCTCTGGTTGAACGGGAAGCGCATCTGGTTGGCCGGCGCTGCCTGGCGTACCGGCGTTTGCGACATCAGGTAGGCGTACAGCGCTTGCATGTCGGCGTCGTTGATGTTGCGAAACGAGGTGTAGGGAAAGGCCGGGTACAGGTGCCGGCCATCGCGGCTGATACCCTCGCGCATGGCCCGCTCGAAGGCGGCGAATGACCAGCGGCCGATGCCGGTTTCCGGGTCGGGGGTGATGTTGGTGCTGTACAGCGTACCGAAGGGCGTGTCCATTGCCAGCCCACCGGTATTCACCTTGCCGCCGCTGACCGTATGGCACACGGCGCAGTCGCCGGCCGCTGCCACCTGGCGCCCGCGTTCGAGCATCGCGGCGCTCCAGCTGCCGGCGCCAGGCGGGGTTACCGGGGCGATTTCGGCACGCCAGGGCAGGGCGGTGGCAAGCATGCCCAAGGCGGCACCGAACACCCCGGCGAGCGAGCCGAACCACCATTTGGAGCGTTTGGTCGTCGGCTGCGCCGGCGCGGGCGCATCAGGCCCCTGGCCTTCACCGCCGAGGGCGGCACGCACCCGCTCGGCCGTGATCGGCAGTTCGCGAAAACGAATGCCGGTGGCGTCGAAAATGGCATTGGCGATGGCCGCCGCGCTGGGTACCGAGGCCGACTCGCCACTGCCCATTGGCGGCTCGTGCTGGCGGGGTAGCATCATCACGTCGATAGCTGGCAACTCGGGGAAGGTCATGATCGGGTAGCCACCCCATTCCTTGCTTGCCACCGTCGACTCCTCGAAGCTGACCTGCTCCTTGAGCACCCGGCTGGTGGACTGGATGACGTTGCCGTGGATCTGGTGACGCACGCCCTCGGGGTTGACCATCATCCCGGCATCGTGACCGATCACTACACGGGTGACGGCGACTTCACCGGTGCGCCGGTCTACCGCGACATCCGCCACCCATGCCGCCCAGGCTGCGCCGAAGCCGGGGAACTTGCTGTGGATGTAGCGGGCATAGGCAAAACCTCTGCCGCGCAGTACGTCACCGTCGGCCTGCGCCTGCCTGGGCTGGGTATGCGGCTGCCATTGAGCACGTTCGGCGGTGGCCTTGACCAGGTCGATGGCGCGCGGATCGGACAAGTGCTTGAGGCGGTATTCGACCGGGTCGACGCCTGCGGCGAAGGCCAACTCGTCGATGTACGATTCGTGGGCGAAGCTGTTGGGCATGGCCGACACGCCGCGCATCCACGAAGCGCGCACCAGTGGCGTCATGTCGTTGATGGTGACGCGCATGTGTTCGTAGTCATAAGGCGGGATCGAGGTGCGGTCGCCCATTTCGAACAGTGCCGGCACCGGCTCCACGGCGCCGGTCAGCAACAGGGCCAGGGTAGGTGCGCCATTGGACGGGTAGCTGGTCTGGAAGTCGTAGGCGGCCACGCTGCCGTCGGCGTTAAGGCCGCCGTCGATCTCCATCAGTTGCGCGGTGCCCTTGGGCTCCCAAACGTGTTCCTGTTCACGGGTCAGCTGCACTCGCACTGGGCGCTGCACCGCACGCGACAGCAGCACCGCATCGGCACACACGTCATCGGCGCAATTGCGGCCATAGCAGCCGGCGGCCTCCATGCGGATGATCTCGATGCGCGCTTCGTCGCACGCCAGCAACCAGGCCAGGTCGGCGCGCAGCAGGTGCGGGTTTTGCGTGCCGGACCACACGCGGATCGGCCCCTCGGTGAAGTCGGCCAGCGCGCACGACGGGCCGATCGAGGCATGCAACTGGTAGGGCCACAGGTAGCTGCGGCTCAGGCGCTGGCTGGCGTTGGCGAGGCCACCGTCCACATCGCCCTGGTCCAGCACCGTGCGCTGCACGCGTGGGTTATCGCGGATGGCCTGGGCGATATCGCTTAGGTCAGGCAGCTTGCCTGTGAATGGCTTCCAGCTGATTTTCAGCTCATGGGCTGCACGGATCGCTTGCTCTTCGCGCTCGGCCACCACGCCGACGAAATCGCGGATGACCACCACGGCCACCACGCCAGGTATGTGGGCGATGGAGGACTCATCCACCGCCAGCAGGCTGTTGCCGACGAAGTCGCCGCTGTCGTGGCCGGCGTAGGGCGGGCGGATCACCCGGCCGTGAAGCATGCCGGGCAGCCGCATGTCGTGCACATAGGTCAGCTCGCCGGTGGCCTTGCCGGGGATATCTACCCGTGCCGCGCTGCGCCCGACCAGGCGGTAGTCCTCGATGGCTTTGAGCGGGGCATCGTCGGCAATAAACAATTGATGATTTTCACCCTGCACCAGTTCGGCAAAGCTCAGCGTGCCGCCGTTGCTGCCGATAACTACGCCGTCTTCAATGCGCAGCGCTTCGGGCGCGCAGCCAAACCGTTGCGCGGCCTGTTGCAGCAGATGGCGCCGCGCCGTCGCGGCGGCCTTGCGCAGGGGCACGGCGGAAATCTGCAGGGTGGCGCTGGCGATGGTCGCGCCCTGGTTCGGTGCCCGCTCGGTGTCGCCCAGCACCATGTGCACCTGGTCCATACGCAGGTCAAGCTCTTCGGCGACGATCTGCGCCAGCGAGGTGCGGATGCCGGTGCCCAGGTCGACGTGGCCGTTGAAGGCGTAGACCATGCCGTCGTCGCTGACGGCGATGAACAACGCCAGCTCGCGCTCCTTGACCACAGGTGTCACGCCCTTGGCCACGGGGCCCGAGGGCGGGGTGATGTGGTCGACGATCAGCAGTACGCCGGTCTTGGCCAGCAACTGGTCGCGGCTGGGCACCTGTTGAGAGTGGTTCATGCTTTTCTCCGGGTCTCGGCGGCGCGGCGCACGGCGCGCAGGATTTCGACGTGGGTACCGCAGCGGCACAGGTTGCCGGACAGCTCGTTGCGAATCTGTTCGTCGGTGGGGTCGGGAATGCGGTCGAGCAGGGCCTTGGCGGTCATGATCATGCCGTTCATGCAGTAGCCACACTGGGCCGCCTGTTCGTCGATGAACGCCTGTTGCACGGGGTGTGGCGCAGCCTTGTTGCCCAGCCCTTCGAGGGTGGTGATGTCGCGGCCTGCAGCGCCGGCCAGGGGGATGACGCACGAGCGTGCGGCCACGCCGTCGATGATCACCGTGCACGCCCCGCATTCGCCCAGGCCGCAGCCGTACTTGGGGCCATTCAGGCACAGGTCGTTGCGCAGGATCAGCAGCAGCGGGGTGTCGGGCATGGCGCTGACGTCGACCGGCTGGCCGTTGATCCGCAGGGAGATGGTTGTTTGCATTGTTGGCTCATCTCTGGAGGTTGCTTGCGCTACCAAAGGACTCAAATGGTGCGTGAGTTTCGGTAAGTACTCACTACATGAAATGAGTGAGCAAGAAGCAGGCCAGGGATGAATTCAGAGGGAGGGTGCAGCCTTGTTTCGGGGTGCAGGGAGGCCTGTGCAAGCGGCCTTGTGTCGCGAAAGGCCGCTTGCACAACCGGTCAACCCGCGCTGTCGTCGCTGTCGATCATCTTGCGCAGCAGGTACAAAATGGCCACGCGCTCACCGGCATTGAGGCTGCCCATGCTCAGTTCGCTGATCTGCCGGGCGCAGGGGATCATTGCATCGAGCAATGCCGCACCGCTGGCGGTGAGTTCGACGATGACCTTGCGCCGGTCGCCCGGGTCGGGCGAAAGCTGCACCAGTTCGCGTGCCTTGAGGCGCTCGACGATGCCGCGGATGGTGGCCTGGTCCACAGCGGTGGCTTTGATCAACTCGGCCTGGGAGCTGGGGCCGTGGTCGCGCAGGGCGCACAGGGTGACGAACTGAATCGAGGTAAGCTGCGGGTCGCAGGCCTGCTGCTGGAAAATCGCCGTGTGCCGCTGATAGGCCTTGCGCAGCAGGTGGCCGACCTGTTCAGTGACGTCGTAGGGGGTGGTGTCGAGCGGGGCGCTGCTGGGTGTGGTTTTGTTCGGCATAGGATGGCTTGGGCTGGTGGAAAGGTGCTGGCCGGCCGCCAATAGCGGAGCGCCCGGCCAGTATAACCCCTATCGCGCGCGCGACTCCTCTGGTGCGACTACATCGCCCGCCAGCACCACGGCCTTGTCATCCAGGTAGATGTCGCAGTTGCGCAGTGGGATGTCCAGGTGGCACGGGGTCTTGCGTTTGCCGCCGACCTCGGTGTTGGGGCCGGTGGAGAAGAGGAAGTTGCCGTAGAACGCACGGGCATCCATGCACATGCCGTCGTTGCGGTCGTGCAGGCCCATGGCTGTCCACTGCGCGCGCGGCTGCAGGCCCCAGCCGATGTGCGAGATGCCGTACACCTCGGGGTCATTGAAGTACTTCATGTAGTCGCGCAGGTACTCGGCCTCGAAACCGCCATGGATACCGGTGATGAAGCCTTTTTCGATCTCCAGGGTAATGCACTCGCGGCAGTAGTTCTTGAACGGCAGGATGATGTCGCCCACGTCCAGCACCAGCGTGCCCTCGGCGCTGTCCTCGTTCGGCCAAGTGAACAAAAAGCCGCTGGGCCAGTGGTCCCAGCGCCCCGGCTCGTCGGCATAACCGTACTCGGTCACGGCCGGGTACTGGCCAAGCGGGGCGTGGAAATCGCTGCCGGCCTTGGACCGTACATGCAGGCTGCGCGCCTGCTTCAGCAGGGTTTCGGCGGCCAGTACCCGACGTTTGTCGTCTTCGCTCGGCAGCATGCGCGCCAGCACTTCTGGCGGCTCCACGGCCAGCAGGATGCGCGTGCCGGTCTTGAGGATCTGCTCCTGCTCAGGCGAGTGCAGCAGCATCATGGTGTCGACCACCAGGTCAGCTGCCTCCAGCGCCCGCTGCGCCGCCAGGTTGCCGGTGAGCGCGGTGTCGCCGCAGTAGGCGGTCATGTCGTTGCCCATGGCGGTCGGGTGGTTGAACGCCGGCAGCTCTACCGCATATACCTTGGCCTTCAGGCGCTGCGCGGCCTCCATTGCGGCGTTGACCGTGCGTGGGTCGGAGTAGTGGCTCTTGAGCACGGCCACGCTTTGCGTCTCGTCCACGCGGGACAGCTTCAGTACGTGCTCGAACATCTGGGTCAGTTGTGCATTGCTCACCGGCATCGGGGTTCTCCTGGTGGCGTTGACGGGGATGCACCGGGGCGGTGCCTGGCGCTTCATCTCGGTGCAAAGTAATAGTGTGTACACCCTACTTTTGCAGATGAAAGCGCATCCCGCCGGCAAGCGCAAGTGCTCTCTAAAACGTTACCTATCCACACATTGGCTCAACGTTTGCGGTAACAATCTGCCATTTATCGTTTCGATCAGGTGTTTGAAAAATATTTTCAAGAACCTCTTTCCAAAAAACATTTACAGCGTATACGCTCTAAATCGTCAGACGGTCGAACCGCTGGCCACACATCAGAACAAGAGGAGAGATACCCATGCGGGGTAGGCAGAAAATCGCAATCGTCGGTGCAGGTCTGGGTGGGGCAGCCGCCGCCACGTTGCTGCAGCAGGCCGGGTTCGATGTCGAGGTGTTCGAGCAGGCGCCAGAGTTCACCCGCCTGGGGGCGGGCATTCATATCGGCCCTAACGTGATGAAGATCTTCCGCCGCATGGGGCTGGAGCAGAAACTGGAACTGATGGGCTCGCACCCGGACTTCTGGTTCAGCCGCGATGGCCACAGCGGCGATTACCTGTCGCGCATCCCGTTGGGCGAGTTTGCTCGCCGCGAGTACGGCGCCGCCTACATCACCATCCACCGTGGCGACTTGCACGCGTTGCAGATCGAGGCGATCAAGCCGGGCACCGTGCACTTTGGCAAGCGCCTGGAAAGGATCGTCGACGAAGGCGACCTGGTCCGCCTGGACTTCGCCGACGGCACCCACACCGTGGCCGACATCGTCATCGGTGCCGACGGCATCCACTCGAAGATCCGTGAAGAGCTGCTGGGTGCCGAAGCGCCGAACTACAGCGGCTGGGTGGCGCACCGCGCGCTGATCCGCGGGGTGAACCTGGCGCAGCATGCCGATGTGTTCGAGCCTTGCGTCAAATGGTGGTCCGAGGACCGCCACATGATGGTCTACTACACCACCGGCAAGCGCGACGAGTACTACTTCGTCACTGGTGTGCCGCACGAAGCCTGGGACTTCCAGGGCGCGTTCGTCGACAGCAGCCAGGAAGAAATGCGCGCCGCCTTCGAAGGCTACCACCCCACCGTACAGAAACTGATCGACGCCACCGAATCGATCACCAAGTGGCCGCTGCGCAACCGCAACCCGTTGCCTTTATGGAGCCGTGGGCGCCTGGTGCTGCTGGGCGACGCCTGCCACCCGATGAAGCCGCACATGGCCCAGGGCGCGTGCATGGCCATCGAGGACGCGGCCATGTTGACCCGCTGCCTGCAGGAGACCGGGCTGTCCGACCACCGCACCGCGTTCGCGTTGTACGAGGCCAACCGCAAGGAACGGGCATCGCAGGTGCAGTCGGTTTCGAACGCCAACACCTGGCTCTACACCCAGGAAGACCCGGCTTGGGTCTATGGCTACGACCTGTACGGGCAGCAGCTGAAAAGCGGGGAGGCGGCATGAGCACCTTCGTCGCCGGCGGCAACGTCAGCGCCAATGGCATCCGCCAGCATTACCTGCGCTATGGCGGCAAGGGCCATGCGCTGATCCTGGTGCCGGGCATTACCAGCCCGGCGATCACCTGGGGCTTCGTCGCCGAGCGCCTTGGGCAGCACTTCGACACCTATGTGCTGGATGTGCGTGGGCGCGGCTTGTCTTCAAGCGGCCCGGAACTGGATTACGGCACCGACGCTTGTGCCGCCGACATCCCGGCCTTTGCCGCAGCGCTGGGCCTGGACAGCTACCACCTGGTCGGGCACTCGATGGGCGCGCGCTTCGCCATTCGCGCGGCAGCCCGAGGCGCACCGGGGCTGCAGCGGCTGGTACTGGTCGACCCACCGGTGTCCGGGCCGGGCCGCCGCGCCTACCCGAGCAAGCTGCCGTGGTATGTCGATTCGATCCGCCAGGCCACGGTTGGCATGAGCGGCGAGGACATGCGTGCCTTCTGCGCTACCTGGAGCGACGAGCAACTGGCGCTGCGTGCCGAATGGCTGCACACCTGCTACGAGCCGGCGATCGTGCGCGCCTTCGACGATTTCCATGAGGTGGACATCCACCAGGACCTGCCCACCGTGCGCCAGCCGGCGCTGCTGATGGTGGCCGGGCGCGGCGGGGTGATCGAGCCACGCGACATTGCCGAAATCCGCGAGCTCAAGCCGGATACCCAGGTTGTAACGGTAGACAACGCTGGCCACATGATCCCTTGGGATGACCTTGAAGGTTTTTTTGCCGCCTTTGGCGATTTCCTCGACCAACCCCTTGTCTGACGGAGCACGAGACATGACCAAGCTATACCGCATCGGCCAGATCGTGCCGAGCTCGAACACCACCATGGAAACCGAAATCCCGGCGATGCTCCACGCGCGCCAGGCGATCCGCCCCGAACGCTTCACCTTCCATTCCAGCCGCATGCGCATGAAGCAGGTGAAGAAGGAGGAGCTGGCCGCCATGGACGCCGAGTCCGACCGCTGCGCCGTCGAGCTGTCCGACGCCAAGGTCGATGTGCTGGGCTACGCCTGCCTGGTGGCGATCATGGCCATGGGCCTGGGCTATCACCGCCAATCGGAAAAGCGCCTGCAGCAGGCCACTGCCGATAACGACGCACTGGCACCGGTCATCACCAGTGCCGGGGCGTTGGTCGAAGCCTTGCATGTCATGAAGGCCAAGCGCATCGCCATCGTCGCACCGTACATGAAGCCGCTGACCGAGCTGGTGGTGAACTACATCCGCGAGGAAGGCTTCGAGGTGCAGGACTGGCGCGCGCTGGAAATCCCCGACAACCTCGCCGTGGCCCGCCACGACCCGGCCAACCTGCCGGGCATCGTCGCCGGCATGGACCTTGAGGGCGTCGATGTGGTGGTGTTGTCGGCCTGCGTGCAGATGCAATCGCTGCCGGCGGTGGCCAAGGTCGAGGCGCAAACCGGCAAGCCGGTGGTCACTGCCGCCATCGCCACCACTTACGCCATGCTCAAGGCGCTCGACCTGGAACCGGTCGTGCCGGGTGCCGGTGCCCTGCTGTCGGGTGCCTACTGAAATCGGAGACGGACATGAGCGACGCACAAAGCGCCCGTGACAACTACCAAGGGGTGTGGGGCCAACGCATTGGTTTTGGCCGCAAGCCGGCCCTGTTGATGATCGACTTCATGCAGGGCTATACCACCCCTGGCGCACCGCTGTACGCGCCGGGCGTGGTTGCGGCGGTCGAGCAGGCCGCCGGCCTGCTGGCGCTGGCCCGCGACTGCGGCACTTTGGTGGTGCACACCAACATTCGCTACCAGCCGCCGCATTTCGCTGACGGCGGCGTGTGGGTGCGCAAGGCACCGGTGATGAAGGACATGGTCGAAGGCAACCCGTTGGCCGCCTTCTGCCAGGCCGTCGCGCCACAGGCAGGGGAGGTGGTGCTGAGCAAGCAGTACGCCAGTGCCTTCTTTGCCACCAGCCTGGCCCCGCTGCTGCATGCGCAAGGGGTGGATACCGTGGTGCTGGCGGGCTGCTCGACCAGTGGCTGTATCCGCGCCAGTGCGGTGGATGCCATGCAGCACGGGTTTCGAACCATCGTGGTGCGCGAGTGTGTCGGCGACCGCCACAACGACCCGCACGAAGCCAACCTGTTCGACATCGACAGCAAGTACGGCGATGTCGTCACCCGGCAGGATGCCATGCAGCAACTCAGGCAACTGGCCGGCTGAACGCCGGGCAGCCCTGAGCCAATAACAATCAAGGAACGGTGCGGGAAGCCCGTCCATGACCGCCTGCTGTCCGGGCGGTCGCCCCGCAGGAGCACTCGGGGTATTCAGGCGTTGCCCAGGCACGCCGCGTATAGTGCGCGGGGTGCCCGGCGCGTCGAAAACTGCTGGCCTTAAAACAACCACAAAGTCGCCCGCCAGGAGACAGGAAATGCCAATTGCGAATGCAACCACGGTCCACAGTGACATCGACCATGGCACGAAAGCGCTGTATAGCAAGATCACCTGGAGGCTCATCCCCTTCCTGTGCTTCTGCTACCTCGCAGCTTATCTGGACCGCATCAACGTCGGCTTCGCCAAGCTGCAGATGCTCGAAGACTTGCAGTTCAGCACAGCGGCCTATGGCCTGGGTGCCGGGCTGTTCTTCGTCGGCTACATCATCTTCGAGGTGCCGAGCAACCTGATCCTGCAGCGCGTTGGCGCCAAGCTGTGGATCGCCCGCATCATGATCACCTGGGGCCTGCTGTCGGCCTGCACCATGTTCGTCACCAGCACCACCCAGTTCTATATCCTGCGTTTCCTGCTGGGTGCGGCCGAGGCCGGCTTCCTGCCCGGCGTGCTGTTCTACCTGACCATGTGGTACCCCACCTACCGGCGCGGGCGCATCATTGCCCTGTTCATGATCGGGCTGCCCTTGTCGAGCGTGATCGGCGGGCCGATTTCTGGCTGGATCATGGGGCATTTCGACCAGGTTCACGGTTTGCACGGCTGGCAGTGGCTGTTCCTGCTGGAGGCGATCCCCAGCGTTTTGCTTGGCATCCTCACGTTCTGGGCATTGCCTAACCATTTCCAGCAGGCCAAGTGGCTGTCGGTTGACGACAAGGCACAATTGGCGGCGGACCTAGCGGCTGATGATGCCGAGGGCAAGGACAGCAAGCACAGCTTCCGCGATGGCTTCTTCAACCTGAAGGTGTGGATGCTCGGGGGTATCGACTTTTCGATCCTGCTCAGTGCCTATGCCATGGGCTTCTGGATGCCGACCTTCATCCGTGATGCGGGCGTCAGCGACACCTTCCATATCGGCCTGCTCACAGCCATTCCGAGCCTGGCTGCACTGGCCGGCATGCTGATGATCGGGGCCAGCTCCGACCGCCATCGCGAACGCCGCTGGCACATCATCGTGCCGTTCATCATCGGTGCAATCGCCATGGCCAGCAGCACCTTGTTCAGCCACAACCTGGTGATGACCGTGGTGTTGTTCGCCATTGCCTCGGCAGCGATCATTGGCGCGGTGCCGGTGTTCTTCAGCCTGCCGGCGACCTTCCTCAAAGGCACTGCAGCCGCCACTGGGTTTGCCCTGGCCTGCTCGGTGGCCAACATCGCCGGCCTGGTGAGCAACTCACTGATGGGCGTGGTCACCGACCTCACCGGTACCTCGCACGCTGCCCTGTGGGTGTTTGCCGGCTGCCTGATCCTCAGCTGCTTCCTGGTCATCGCCTTGCCGGCGAAGCTGGTCAACCGCTAGCGGCCCAGCGCTTCACGCAACGGCAGGGCAGGCGGGCCGGGTGCCCGCCTGCCCGCCCTCTCTCGATGCAACCCGCACGTCGGTGGCCTTATCAGGCCACCGCGCCGGGTTGCTGTTGCCCGAATCCAGGAGTAGCCCCATGCAAGGTTTCACTGCACCGCGTTTTTCTTCGTCTGCGCGTCTTGCCGGCGGTTGTATTGCCGCAGCGTTGTGTGCCGAGGCTTCGGCAGAAGAGGCCGGTTTCATCGAAGGTGCCCGCGCCACACTGCAAGCGCGCAATTACTTTTTCAGCCGCGATTATGCCGATATCAAGGGCGCGAGCACCCAGTCGCGTACTCAGGAATGGGCACAGGGCTTTATCCTCAATGCCAGCTCCGGTTACACCCAGGGCACCGTTGGCGTCGGTGTGGATGTTACTGGCCTGCTTGGCTTCAAGCTCGACAGCAGCCCGGCGCATGCCAAGTCCGGTTTGCTGCCCAGCCTGGACAGCGGCAAGTCGGCGGACGAATACAGCCGTTTGGGGGCGGCGATCAAGTTCAAGGTGTCGCAGACCGAGCTGAAGGTGGGCGAGTTGATGCCCAACCTGCCTGTGCTGTTGTTCAGCGACTTGCGCCTGCTGCCGCCGACCTATCAGGGCGCGATGCTGGAATCGCGCGAGATAGCGGGGTTGACCCTGAATGCTGGCCAGTTCCGCTCCACCAGCCTGCGCGACTCGTCCAACAGCCAGAAGATGTACGCACTGGTCAACGACCCGATCAACCCGGCGCGGTTGGCGCGCTTTACCAGCGACCGCTTCAACTACGTGGGCGCCGACTATGCCTTCAACGACAACCGTACCAGCGTGGGGGTGTGGCAGGCGCAGTTGGAGGATATCTACCAGCAGCGCTTCTACAGCTTCAAGCACGCCGAGCCGCTGGGGGACTGGACGCTTGGGGTCAATGCCGGCTATTTCGATGCCCGCGAGGACGGGCGCAAGATTGCCGGCGATTACGACAACCATGCGTTGTTCAGCCTGTTCTCGGCCAAGACCGGTGGGCATACCTTTTACCTGGGTTACCAGCAGATCGGCGGCGATGATGGTTTCATCCAGGTGGGTGCCAACACCAACCCGATGGGCAATACGCTGCCGACCTATGAGTTCTCGGCGCCGGGTGAACGCTCGTGGCAGGTGAGGCATGACTACAATTTTGTCGCTTTAGGCATGCCGGGCCTGACGTCGACCCTGCGCTATGTGAAGGGGCGGGACGTGGACACCGGGCTGGGCTTCGAGGGGCGTGACCGCGAGCGCGATCTGGACCTGGCCTATGTGGTGCAAAGCGGGCCGCTGGCTGGGCTGGGGATACGCGTGCGCAATGTGATGGCGCGCTCCAATTACCGCACCGATATCGATGAGAACCGCTTGATCCTCAGTTACACGGTCAAGCTGTTCTGAAGTCGATTGCCAGTGCAGCGCGGCCTTTCGCGACACAAGGCCGCGCTGCGCGTCTGCGGCATGCTTTGCAGGAGCGGTGACGATCACTGCAAGGTTACGGGCTTCAATGTAGCCGGTAACTGTGAAACCGCAGCCTCCAGCCGCTCGATCGGCCCAGCGAGCAGGTCTGCTTCCTTGTCCTTGCCCTCACTTCTCAGGCGATCGCGCTCAGCACGCAGGTTAAGCAAGTTTTTTTGTAGCTTCAGGGCCGAGGCGTTGAACGGGTCCATGCTTTTCTCATGCTGTAGGCGTCCGTGCCGTTGTAGGAAAAGTGGACCGTAGCAGCTCGAATTTGCTGAAGAAACTGATGTTTCATACAGGCAAATTCCGCTGCTACATTACTTCCTACACTGCGAGGTAAAAGATCCTACAGCCTGCGTTTCAACTCATGTCTTCATAATCACGCTCAACGTCCAGTGTTTGCTGGGCTCAATCGCCTTTCGACGGATAGATCGTTCAACCTGGCCAAGCCCAGAGTCTGTCGTGCCTTTGAAACCTTACGTAGCAATTGCCGTCCGCAGGCTACATGTGGTCCGCATCGACCACCGCCTTGGCAAACGCCTGTGGTGCTTCCTGCGGCAGGTTGTGGCCGATGCCACCGCTGATCAGCCGATATTCGTACTTGCCGGTAAAGCGCTGCGCATACGCTTCGGCCGGTGGGTGCGGGGCGCCGTTGGCGTCGCCTTCCAAGGTAATGGTCGGTACCGTGATGCTGGGGAAACTGGCCAGCTTGGCTTCCAGGGGGTCATAGCGTGTTTCGCCCAGGGCCAGCCCCAGCCGCCAACGATAGTTGTGCACGGTAATCGCCACGTGGTCGGGGTTGTCCAGGGCCTTGGCGCTGCGCTCGAAGGTGGCATCGTCGAAGGCCCAGCTGGGCGAGGCGGTTTGCCAGATCAGTTTGGCGAACGCATGCCGATTCTGTTCATAGCCAGCCTGGCCGCGTGGGGTCGCGAAGTAGTACTGGTACCACCACTGCAGCTCGGCGCTGGGTGGCAGCGGGGCTTTGGCGGCCTCCTGGCTGCTGATCAGGTAGCCACTGACTGACACCAGTGCTTTGACCCGCTCGGGCCACAGCGCCGCGACGATATCGGCGGTGCGTGCACCCCAGTCGAAGCCGGCGAGTACAGCGCGCCGGACATGCAGCGCATCCATGAACGCAATGACATCGCTGGCCAGCGCCGTGGGCTGGGCATTGCGTGGCGTTTGCGCGGACAGGAAGCGGGTCTGGCCGTAGCCGCGCACGTAGGGCACCAACACTCGGTACCCTTTTGCCGCCAGGTCAGGTGCAACTTGCTCAAAGCTGTGAATGTCATAGGGCCAGCCATGCAGCAGGATCACTACCGGGCCATCGGCTGGACCTTGCTCCACGTAGGACACGTCGAGCACGCCAGCGTTTATGTGTTTCAGCGGGCCGAAGTTGTCTGCCACCACTGCTGCCTCGGGCTGCGCGGGTGCAGCGGTGGCGAGGTTCACGGCCATCAGCCCAAGCGGCAACAGGGCGCAGGCAAGCAGGGTATGGCGGGAACGGCGTGGCGGGGTGGTGGTCGAGTGATGGGCGGGCATCGGGCGTCTCCTTGGCAAAGCCAGCGGTGCGAGGTGATGGGGCCAGTAAAGATGACGCCTGTATCGCCGATATGTCCGAGTAGCCTGCAGGAAACGTTCTTGTGTATCAGGTCTCAATTTGTACACATAACGATACAAGTACCGTGCAGCGGCGGGATGTTCCGCCTCTGCTACGATCGATGGTTTTCCGGCCAAGGAGAGGCCCATGCATTACGTAGTCATCGAACCCCACCGCAGCGAGTACCCCCAGCCTATTCGCTTTGCCAAGGGCACCTTGCTGGACATCGGCCCGCGCTACGAAGGCGAGCCAGGCTGGCAGGACTGGTACCTGTGCACCTGCGCAGGCCAAGCGCCAGGCTGGGTGCCGGCGCAGCTGATCGAGCGGCTCAGCGTGTGCCAGGGTAGGGCGCTGGACCATTATTCAGCGCACGAGCTGGATGTCGACCCAGGGCAGCGGGTGCAGATGGTGCGTCCGCTCAATGGCTGGGTCTGGTGCCGACGCCAGGGTAATGGCGAGTTGGGCTGGCTGCCTGCAGAAAAGCTTCAGAGGGTTTCCATCTGATCTGCTTTTTTTCCACAAACCTGAATCTGTAACCGTATCAGCCCAGGCCCGACAATATGCCCATCCCCGCATCACAACTGTAGAGGTTCCAATGGGCAAGCTGGCGCTGTTCCTGGGTGGTTTTCTGCTACTGACCATTCTGATTGGTATTCTTGGCACCATTCCGCCAAGCTGAGTTCAACTGCTTTCCTCCTGCGCGGCCCGTCTACTTCTTACGGCGGGCCCAATCTTTAGGCAAATGGCCACTCCCCCTCTTGTTGCACGGCTGGACCAGCGGTAGGTGCAAGTCATTCTCAAGTGCAAAAGGCTCGTGTAGTCTCCCGCCGCCGCTCATTCGGCGGTCTTTTTGCCTTGGAGTCGATACATTAATGGAATGCAAGAAAGGCACTTCAGCCATGCTGGAGTGGCGTAGCCGTTTTCTCGCCGAGGGCGCGCTTGATGAGCAGGGCTATGACCAGGCTCTGCGCTATGCCGAGGCGTTGGAGCAGGCCGGAGTAGTTAGCACGCAGGAATGGATCGAGCTGGTCAAGCTGGCCAATTCGGCATTGCTGCTTGAGCGATAAGTCTTTCTTTGTGCGGGGAAATCTGTCCACAAAAAACGTGGGTAGGTCTGTGGATAAAGTGCTGCAGGCCAGGCCCACGGCGGGCTCTGTTAAATTGAGCAGAAATTGAACAGCCGTTTTTGGCTCTGTTTCAACAGCCCATGCCTGCACGGCGCAGGGCTGCCAGCAAGTCACGCACCCGCGCCGGCAGTTCGCCAGCAGGGTACACGGCATGCATCTGTGGGTCCTGGCCGCTGCTCGACGTCAGGCGGTAATGCGGGCACACCCGCACCAGGCGCCCGACGTTGACCTGCGCCTCACCGACCCAGGCGGCCAGGCGAGCGATACCGGCGCCGGCCAGGGTGCTGTGGTACACCGCATGACCCGAGCCCAGGCGCAGCCTGGGCCTGGGGCGCAGGCTGGTGATCTGGCCGTCGCGACAGAAGTGCCAGGCCTTGAGGATACGTGGCGCGGTATGCAGGATCAGCGTATGCCCCTCCAGGTCCTCTGGATGCTGCGGTGTGCCGGCCAGGGCCAGGTACGCCGGGCTGGCATACAAATGGCGCTGGTAGGGCCACAGCGGATAACCGATCAGTTCGCTCGATTGCGGGAAGGCACCGCGCACCACGAAATCGAATTTGCCCTGCAGCGGGTCGAGGGCTTCGTCGCTGCACTGTACGTCCAGGGTCACTTGAGGGTGACAGCGGGAAAACTCGGCAAGCACCTGCGGCAGCACATGTTCCCCCAGCAGTTGTGGCACGGCAAAGCGGATCCAGCCCTGGGCGCTGCCGCTTAGCGCGGCCAGTTCATCGGCAGCATCGCGTTGCACATCCAGCAAGCGTTCGGCGTGTGGCAACAGGCGCTCGCCGGCTTCGGTCAGGGTCACGGCGTTGGCGTTGCGGTTGAGCAGCTTGCTGCCGGCATTGTCTTCCAGGGTTTGCACCGCGCGCGTAACTGCACTGGGTGAGCGCCCCAGTGCACGGGCGGCGGCTACGAAGCTGCGTTTGTGCGCCACGCTGACGAACGCTTGGATTTCTCGCAACATGTCCAATGCCATTGCCTGCTCCTTGTTGCAGTTATTGCAATATGGCATTTCAACACAACGGCACCACTTTGATTAGCCTTGCAGGCGTCTTCACTGCCTGGAACCGCGTCATGATGGATATTGCTGTGCTTTGCGTGTTCGCCTTCGCCGCTGGGCTGATCGATGCCGCCGTGGGTGGCGGCGGGCTGATCCAGATCCCTGCGTTGTTCAACGTGCTGCCCACCGCGCAACCGGCGGCATTGCTCGGCAGCAACAAGCTGGCGTCGGTATGTGGCACGGCCTTCGCGGCGCGTTCGTTCATCCGCAAGGTGACGCTGGACTGGGGGTTGATCGTGCCGGCGGCACTCAGCGCCTTTGTCATGTCGTTCGCCGGAGCTGCCACGGTGTCGCTGGTGCCATCCAGCGTGATGCGCCCGGCTGTGCTGGTGCTGATCGTGCTGATGGCCATCTACACCTTCTGCAAGAAGGACTTCGGCACCCTGCACAGGCCTGCGCGGATCGGCCGCAAGGAGCAGTGCCTGGCGGTGCTGATCGGCGGTGCGATCGGCTTTTACGATGGCCTGTTCGGCCCGGGTACCGGTAGCTTCCTGATCTTCCTGTTCATCCGCTTCTTTGCCCTGGACTTCCTGCACGCTTCGGCGTCGGCCAAGGTGGTGAACATTGCCACCAACCTGGCGGCGCTGGTGTTCTTCGTACCGACGGGCAACGTGCTGTATGCCATCGCCTTGCCGATGGCGGTGTGCAACATCCTTGGTGCGCTGACCGGTACCTGGCTGGCCGTACGCAAGGGTGCCGGCTTTGTCCGCGGGCTGTTCCTGCTGCTGTTGTGTGTGCTGATCGCCAAGCTGTCGTGGGACTTGCTGGCCGGCTAGTTCAGACCACCTGGCGCTGTGCTTCGGCCTGTTCGACGCGGTTGCGGCCGTGGGCCTTGGCCCGGTACAGCGCCTGATCGGCACTCGCCAGCAGTTCGTCCAGGCTAGGGGCTGGCATGTCGGCATCGCAGCCAGCCAGGCCGATACTCACGGTAATCTGCAAGCGTTGGTCGGCCTGCATTACATGCAGGTCCTGCACGGCGCGGCGCAGGCGTTCGGCGGTGAACTTGGCCCGCTCTGGCGCAAGGCCGGGGATGATGACCGCGAATTCCTCACCGCCCAGGCGCGCGAACAGTTCGTCGTTGTGCAACTGATCCTGCAGGGTGCCGGCGAACTGGCGCAGCACCTGGTCACCGACCGCATGGCCATGAGCATCGTTGACCGACTTGAAATGGTCGATGTCCAGCATCATCAGGGTCAGCGGGAGCGCCTGGGCGTGCTGCTGGCGGCTGTCGAGCAGCGCGTTGGCACGACGGGTGAAAGCGCTGCGGGTGAGCACGCCGGTGAGGTGATCGATGGTGGCCTGGCGCGCCAGGCGGGCCATGAGGCTGCGGTTGGCCTGGCTGACGCAGGCCACCACCAGCGGCCCTAGCACCAGCATGGCGATGCCAAGGCGAGCCGACATCAGCGTGGTGACCCCCGGTTCGCTCTGCGGCACGCTGAAGTGCATGAGGTTTTGTGCCACCGCTACGATCAGTGTGCTCCCGGCCGTGAGCGTCAGTAGTGAAACCAGGAACGGTGAATAGGTCCAGGCACACCACAGCAACGCGGCAATCGGGAAGGCAATGGCCCCAGGCCCACCAAACGCGATGCTGAACGCCAGCGAGGCCAACAGCACCAGCAACGGTGCCAGACG
Source organism: Pseudomonas sp. NBRC 111140 (assembly GCF_001320885.1). Taxonomy (NCBI): domain Bacteria; kingdom Pseudomonadati; phylum Pseudomonadota; class Gammaproteobacteria; order Pseudomonadales; family Pseudomonadaceae; genus Pseudomonas; species Pseudomonas sp. NBRC 111140. Next base: position 71,200 of record NZ_BCBQ01000006.1, on the reverse strand, counting down.
GATGGGCTGTGCACCGCCACGCACCAGGGCACGCAGCGAGGGCGCTGTAAGCATTACCGGCAGCACCAGCACGCTGGTCGAGAATTGTTCGCTGAACCAGGCGAGCCAGGTGGCACGCAACGACTGTTCGAACCAGGGGGCAGCCATTACCGCTGCCATGCTGGCCGCCACCATGGCGGCGGCGGCGCAGGCGGCGAACACGCTGAGCACGCCGTGTGGGGTGCGCATGCGCCGATGCAGCCGTGGCAAGCGAGAAAGCAACTGCCAGAGGGTGACCACCACGCCAAGATTGCACAAGTTGAACCACAGGGCCGGCACCCAGGCACTGCCGCACAGCAAGTCGGCGCCGACCATGGCCAGCCACACCAGGCTGAAGCCGGTAAACGTGGCTTGGCGGGGGTAGCGCAGCAGTACGCCGGCCAGTACCGCATTCACCGGCCAGAACAGCGACAGCGATTCGATCGGGCGTGCCAGGATGCCGCCCAGGGTAAGGGCAAAGGTCAGGCAAAGCAGAAAGACATAAGGCATCAAGCGCGATTGGGCTGGAAAAACCATGAACTCGACCGGCAAGCGGAAACGAAATCCAGGACAACGCCTTGAAGCACCTGGGGCAATAACCCGCAGTGTGTTTCGTCAGGGTAGTTGATGTCAATCTGCCGCGATCGGTCGAGATAATGGCAAATTGCCGCCACTCCCTGCCGCTATCCTCAAAGCCCGAAGAACCACGGCACCATCACGATGGTTACCAGCATTACCAGTATGGTGAACGGCACGCCGATTTTGACGAAGTCGGCGAAGCGGTATTGCCCCGGACCCAGCACCAGCGTGTTGACCGGCGATGAAATAGGCGTCATGAATGCCGCCGACGCGGCCAATGCCACGGTCATCGCGAATGGGTAGGGCGACATGCCCAGCTGCGCTGCAGTGCTGACGGCCACCGGTGCCATCAGCACTGCGGTGGCGGTGTTGGAAATAAACAACCCGATCACCGCCGTGACGGCGAACAGGCAGGCAAGAATGGCGCTGGGGCCGGCACCGCCCAGTACGCTGACAAGCCCGCCCACTGCCAGGTCGATACCGCCGGTTTTCTGTAGCGCCTGGGCAAAGGGCAGCATGCCGACGATCAGCACCAGGCTTTGCCAGTGGATAGCCCGGTAGGCGCTGTTCATGTCGATGCAACGGCCTGCGCCCATCAACAGGCAGCCGATCAGCGCGGCGATGACATTGGGCACCGCGCCGCTGACCATCAGCCCGACCATCACCGCCAGGCTCAGCAACGCCTGCGGCGCACGGGTGCGGGCGGGGGCGACCAGGTCGATTTCGGCGGGCAGGCTCAGTACCAGGAAGTCTTTGGGCTTGCTTTGCAACTGGCGTACAGCCTTCCACGGGCCGACCACCAGCAAGGTGTCGCCCAGGCGCAGCTTTTCCTCCACCAGTTGCTCTTCGATGGCCGCCTGCTCGCGGCGCAGGCCGACCACGTTGAGGTCATAGCGGGTGCGAAACGCCAGTTCGAGGATGCTCTTGCCGATCAGCTGCGAGCCCGGCGGTAGCGAGACCTCGGCCATGCCAAGCTCTTGGGACTGGTCGATGAAGTAGGCAGCCTTGAAGTGCAGCGGCTCCAGTTGCATGGCCTGGCATAGGCTGCGCAGGTCGTCGCGGTTGGCGAACAGGTCGAGCAGCAGCACGTCGCCCTGATGCAGCACGGTACTGGAGTCGGCAGCGATCACCCGCGTGGTGAACTTGTGCTGGCGTTCGATACCAATCACGTTGGCGCCGTGCCGGGTGCGCAGCTCCAGTTCGCCAAGGGTGTGCCCTATCAGGGGGGAATGGGGGCGGATGCGCAGGCGCCGTTCACGGCCGTTGAGCTTGTAGTCCAGCACCAGGTCCAGCAGGGTGCGGCGGCTTTCCACCCGGCCGTCCTTGCGTACCTCGCCGTTGAGCCAGTGCCGGGTCAGCAGCATGTAGCCAATGCCCAGCACCAGTACCACCAGGCCGAACGGGGTAAAGCTGAAGAAGCTGAAGCCTGCTTGGCCATTGCGTACCAGCTCGCTGTGTACCACCACGTTAGGCGGTGTGGCGACCAGGCTGAGCATGCCGCTTATGAGGCCGGCAAAGGCCAGTGGCATCATCAGGCGGCTGGGCGAAATCTGCAGGCGCGCGGCGATGCTCAGCACCACCGGGATGAAAATGGCTACCACACCGGTAGAACTCATCATCGACCCGAGCCCGGCCACGGCCACCATCAGCAGCACCAACAGGCGCGCTTCGCTGTTACCGGCCCGCTCGCTCATCCATTCGCCGATGCGGTAGGCAATGCCGGTGCGCACCAGGCCTTCACCGATCACGAACAGGGCAGCGATCAGCACCACGTTGGGGTCGCTGAAACCGGCCAAGGCCTGTTCCACGGTGAGGATGCCAAGCAGCGGCAGGGCAAGAATCACCAGCAGCGCGACCACGTCCATGCGTGGGCGGTTGATGACGAAGAGGAAAATGACGATGGCCAGCAGGCCGAGGACCCAGAGTAGCTCTTGGTTCATGGGGAGGGGGTGTTCCTTCACACGGAGGCACGATAGACAGTAGCAGCCAGTGTGCCAGCGTGTCGTGAAGGAGGTGTTGATGTGCTGCAACAAAAAGGGCCGCTATGCGGCCCTTCATTCACGTAATCAGTGACGGTGGCGGTGGTGCTTCTTGCTGCCGCGGTTTTCGTCGCCCAGATGGTTGCCAAGGGCACCACCGGCGGCGCCACCCAGGCCGGCACCTACGGTCGAACCGGTCTTGCCGCCTACTGCACCGCCCAGCAGCGAGCCGCCAGCCGAACCCAGGCCACCGCCGATGGCAGCTTCGGTGCGGTTGCCCTTGCGTGCACCGACAGCACTGCCGGCCGCGCCGCCAACGCCGGCGCCAATGGCCGCGCCAGTCTTGCCGCCAAGCTGTTGACCAACAACGTTGCCCAGGACACCACCCAGGCCGCCGCCAATGGCGGCAGTACCGTCACCGGCGAAAGCGCCCTGGCACAGCAGCAGGCCGAGGGCAAGGGAAGGCAGAGTCAGACGCATGATACGAACCTCAAAGGAATCATCAGGATAAGTTGCCGCGCAACGGGCGGCGGGTCAGGGCTGAAAAGACGCTTCAGCGGTAGTAGCGGTCACCGCGGTATTGCCGATTGTCATCATCGTCATCGTCGCGGTCATGCCGATGGTGGTGGCGATGGTCACGGTCGCGGTCACGCCAGCCATCGTCATCGTCGTGGTAGCGATGGCTGTGGCAACCTGCGGTCAGCAGGACAACGGCAACCAGCGAAAGGCTTGCAAGACGGGTGCTCACGATATAGGTCCTTGATCCGCATAGGTTTACGGGACACCTCCTGAGACTGGGATCGCTCCATTTGGTTTCCCGGGCGGTTAAAAAATTGTGCTGACAGCGATGAGCGGCGTGCTTGCGGGTTGCTGTTCTGTCCCGTTCGGTCATGGCCGAGCGGCCAATGCCCCTCTAAACTGTGGGGTAAGCCGCAGTCAAGACGGCAACCTGCCACACGGTGAATCACGATGATCGCCCACACCCCCACGTTGTTCGCCGCCGTTGCCCTGGTGGCAACCATCCTGGCCTTCTGCTTGCTGCTGGTCGGGCGCAGCAACCGCCGCGACAACCTGATGCTGACTGGCTGCGGGCTGCTGGTGCATGCCTTGGCTTATGTCTGCTACACCGTCTATGCCCAAGCCCCTTTGTGGCTCAGCTATGGCGTGGGCAACAGCCTGCTGTCGCTGGCCCTGGCGTTCTACACGGCCAGCTTGTTCCGGGTGCGTGAGCAGGTAGTGCCCTGGCGTGTCATCTTCGTCATACCGGCCTGCATGCTGGTGGGGCTGATGCTGCTGCTCGATACGCTGGAACCGCGCATGCTGCTGGCGACCCTGGTGCTGATGCTGCAGTGCGCGATGATCTTGTATTGGGCGTGGCGTTATGCCGAGCGGCCGGGCAGGGCCCATCTGTTGCTGGAGATTGGCGCGTTGATCAGCCTGGTGGGCCTGGGTATGCGTGTGGTGGCGGTGGCCAATGGCACGGCGGTGGAAATGCGCTATGACACCAGCAACCTCAAACAGAGCATTTCTGTGGCCATCGGCACCGCCACGGTGATGATGTACTCGATCGGCTTGGTGCTCCTGGCCAAGGAGCGTAGCGAATCGCGCCTGCAGCACCTCGCTCTGCGTGATGTGCTGACCGGTACCTACAATCGCCGGGCGATCCTCGAACGCTTCGGCGTCGAACTGGACCGTGCACGCGATCAGCAGGGCAGTCTGGCGGTGGCGATGATCGACATTGACCATTTCAAACGCATCAATGACCTGTATGGGCATCTGGCTGGCGATGAGGTGTTATGCCACTGCGTGCGCCAGTTGCAGCAGCGCCTGCGCCAGGGTGACAGCCTTGGTCGTTACGGCGGCGAAGAGTTTCTGTTGCTGTTGCCCGGCACCGACCGCACCGGTGCAATGGCCGCCCTGCAAGGGCTGCGCGAGGCCATTGCGCGCAGCCCGGCGCGTTTTGCCGGTGACCAGATCGAACTGCGTTTCAGCGTAGGCCTGTGGTGCGGCGTGCCGTGCCCAGGGGACAGTACTGCCAGCTTGCTGGCCCAGGCCGATGCGGCGCTGTACCAGGCCAAGGCCGCTGGGCGCAACACGGTGCACATGGCGGCATTGGTCGAGGCGAGTTGACTGTACGCAACCGTTCACGCGCGCTACCCGGCAGTGCTAGAGTCGCCTTCTTTTTTACCTTGAGGATGGAACATGCGTGCGATTCTGCCGATGGCCGCGGCGCTGATGCTGGTCGGTTGTGCTTCTGCGACCATGGAGACGGCACGCGGCGGCAAGCCGACGGCGCAGCTCGACTCGCATAAGGCGCCAGAGTTGGTTGCCCAGTGCATCCAGTTCAGCTGGCAGGAAGAGAAGGTGTTCGGTGACGACGCCAGTGGCTACCTGGAGCCGCGCAAGCAGGGTGGGTTCACTGTGTATACCCGTGAGGCCGAGGCGTTCGTGGACGTTTACCCGCAGGCGGGTGGGGCGAGGGTGGATTACTACGCGCAGAAGAACGACGGGGTGGCATTGCAGCGGCGGGCGGCTGCGGCGACCTGTTTGTAACGGCTTGAACCGATTCTGCGAGAACGACTTTTACAATTTTTAGCAAGGCAGTGGTGTCCTGGAGGTGCAGGTGACGGCTAGCATGAGCCGCTACCACTCAAGGAAGACACCATGGACCGTTCACTGCAACTCAACCGCGTCAGCTGGGACGAACGTGCCCCGCTGCACGCCGCGTCGAAGGACTATGAAGTCGAACGCCTGGTCCAGCAACCTGGGCACCTGTCTGAAACCGTGCGCTTCGACCTGCCATTGCTCGGCGATATCGAGGGGCTCGACGCTGTCCACTTGCAGTGCCACATCGGCACCGACACGCTCTCGCTGGCGCGCCTTGGTGCCAAGGTTTGCGGCCTGGATTACTCCGCGGCTTCGCTGGCCGAGGCGCGGGCATTGGCCGGGCGTTGCGCGGTGCCCATCGACTATGTCGAATCCGACGTCTATGCCGCCGACCAGGTACTGCCGGCAGGTACTTTCGACCTGGTCTATACCGGCATTGGCGCGCTCTGCTGGCTGCCCCGCATCGAGCCATGGGCACGCACCGTCGCAGCCCTGCTCAAACCGGGCGGGCGGCTGTTCTTGCGCGATGGGCACCCAATGTTGATGGCTGTCAACGAAGACCACCAGGACCGACTGCAGCTGGAATACCCGTACTTCGAGCACGAAGCGCCGACGGTGTGGCACAACGACCAGACCTACGTCGAAACCGAGCAACGCCTGGCCCACACCGAAACCCACGAATGGAACCACGGCTTGGGTGAGGTGATCACTGCCTTGCTGGCCCACGGCCTGCAGCTGACTGCGTTGGTCGAGCACCAGAGCATCCCCTGGGAGGCGCTGCCAGGGCAGATGGTCAAGGGCGACGACGGTGAGTATCGCCTGCGCGAGCAGCCCGCACGCCTGCCCCTGAGCTACACCCTGGTGGCGGTAAAGGCTTGATCAGGACAGGAAGCCACCGTCGACATTGAGCGCGGTACCGGTGGTGTAGCTGGAGGCATCGCTGGCCAAGTACAGCACTGCGCCGGCCATTTCCTTGGGGTCGGCCACGCGCTTGAGCGGGATCTGCTGCAAGGCGGCATTGAGGATGGCGTCGTTCTTCACCAGTGCCGAAGCGAACTTGGTATCGGTCAGGCCAGGCAGCAGGGCGTTGCAGCGAATGCCGAACGGCGCGCATTCTTTGGCGAACACCTTGGTCATGTTGATGACTGCCGCCTTGGTCACCGAATAGATACCCTGGAAAAGCCCAGGCGAAACCCCGTTGATCGACGCCACGTTGATGATGCTGCCGCCGCCGTTCTCGCGCATCAGCTTGCCGGCCTCCACCGACATGAAGAAGTAACCACGGATGTTCACGTCCACGGTCTTCTGGAACGCTCCTGGGTCGGTGTCCAGCACGTTACAGAACTGCGGGTTGGTGGCGGCGTTGTTGACCAGCACGTCCAGGCGCCCGAACTGTTCGCGAATGCCGGCGAACACCTGCTGGATCTGCTCCAGTTCACCAATGTGGCAGGCCACTGCCGTGGCCTTGCCGCCGGCGGCGATGATGGCGTCGGCCACCTGTTGGCAACCGTCGAGCTTGCGACTGGAAACGATCACGTGGGCCCCTTGCTGCGCCAGCAAGTGGGCGATGGCCTCGCCGATGCCTCGGCTGGCGCCGGAAACAAAAGCAATCTTGCCGTCGAGGTCGAACAGGTGGGTCTTGGACATGCTGTTTTCCTTGTTATCCGTCGTCGTGGCGGTGCTCAGAGGCTGGACTTGGCGATGACCTGCAGGGACATTTGCTCCAGCAAGCGGTTCATGTGGATGAACTGGGCGAAACGTTTGTCCTGGGTCTGGCCGTGGTAAAAGCGGTAGTAGATTTGCTGGACGATGCCCGCCAGGCGGAACAGGCCATAGCAATAGTAGTAATCGAAGTTGTCCAGGCGGATACCGGCGCGCTCGGCGTAGTAGTCGACGAACTGGCGGCGGCTGAGCATGCCCGGCGCGTTGCTTGGCTGGCGACGCATCAGCTGCACAGGCGCTGGGTCGTCGGCTTCGATCCAATAGGCCAGGCTGTTGCCCAGGTCCATCAGCGGGTCGCCCAGGGTGGCCATTTCCCAGTCCAGCACGCCGATGATGCGCATGGGGTTGTCGGCGTCGAGGATCACGTTGTCGAAACGGTAGTCGTTGTGCACGATGCCGGGGCGCGGGTGATCGGCGGGCATTTTTTCCTGTAGCCAGGCGGTGACCTTTTCCCAGCGCGGCGCATCCGGGGTCAGGGCCTTTTCATAGCGGCTGGTCCAGCCCTCGATCTGACGCTGCACATAGCCTTCCGGTTTACCGAGGTCTGCCAGGCCGCAGGCGTTGTAGTCCACCTGGTGCAGCTCGACCAGGCGGTCGATGAAGCTTTTGCACAGGGCTTCGGTACGGCTGGGGTCGAGGTTCAGTTCGGCCGGGATGTCCGAGCGCAGGATGATGCCCTTGACCCGCTCCATCACATAGAACTCGCCGCCGATCAGGCTGCTGTCGGTGCAGTGCACATAGGCCTTGGGGCAGTAGGGGAAGCCGCTGTTCAGTTGGTTGAGGATACGGAACTCGCGCCCCATGTCGTGCGCCGACTTGGCTTTCTGGCCGAACGGTGGTCGTCGCAGCACGAAGTCGCGGCCTGGGTAGCTGACAAGGTAGGTAAGGTTGGAGGCGCCGCCAGGGAACTGGCTGATGCTCGGCAAGCCGTCCAGGCCAGGGATGTTGGCCTTCAGATAAGGGGCGATGACGGCCGCGTCGAGTTCTTCGCCGGGGCGTACCTGGGTGGACTGGTCGGTGAGCGTCATGCGTTTTCCTTATTTTCGATCGCAAGGACTATTGGCTAATCTAATGGCCTGCCGAGGCTGGAACAAGCATGCCAGTTGCCATATAGATGAGGGTGTTGCTGGTGGATCACTGCATCGAATGCAGGGCAAAAAAAAACCGAAGCCGGTCAGGCTTCGGTTTTTCGATCATCCGGTTTGCCCAGCCTTCAGGACGGGAACAGCTCGCTGAGCTTCATCGACAGCATCATGTCGCCTTCAACGCGCAGCTTGCCGCCCATGAAGGCCTGCATGCCGTCGGTTTCGCCGCTGACGATACCTTTCAGGGTTTCGCTGTCCATCACCAGGGTGCAGTTGGCATCCGGGTTTTCGCCTTCCTGCAGGTCGCAGGTGCCGTCTTTGACGATCAGCGCGTATTTCTTGCCTTCGTCGGTGATGTCGAAGCCGAACACCAGGTCCAGGCCGGCGGCAGCGGCTGGGTTGAACTTCTCTTGCATCTTCTTAACGGCATCAGCTACGGAGGTCATGGCGCATTCCTTATAGAGTGATTTACACGTCCCCGCAGGGACACAACAAGCCGGGCTTATCGGTAAGTGACAAGCTCCGGCGCCTTCAACAGCTGCACATGGGCCTGGCTGTTGAAGGAAGCCAGTGCCACGTCGCGGCCGCGAAACTTCAACTGGCTGAGCGACGTGTTGATGATCTGCCAGTTCAGCGTGAACGCCTGACTGGGGGTGATACGGGTAACCAGGTGGAGCAGGGCGGCAATGGTACCGCCCGAGGTGAAGATGGCGATATTGTCGCCGCTGCCGGCGGCATCCAGTACGCGTTGCAGGCCACCTTGAACGCGGGCGGTGAACGCCTGCCAGGTTTCCAGGCCATCGTCGACATGTTCGCCATCGTGCCAGCGCTGGACCATCAGCGCGAACAGGCGCTGGAACTCGCTGCGGTGCTGCGCGGCATTGCGCAGTACCTGCAAGGCATTAGGCTCGTCCGGCAACAGTGCGGGCAATAGGGCACGGATCACGCCGTCGGCATCGAACTCATTGAATGCGGCGTCGGTCTCAACAGCCGGCACTGGGCAACCATTGGCGTGCAGTGCCTGCAGCGCCAGGCGGGCGGTATCCTGTTGGCGGCGCAGGTCGCCTGCTACGCAGCGATCCAGCCGTATACCCAACTGGGCCAGGTGTTCACCCAGGGCCTGGCTTTGGCGCACGCCCACGGGCGAGAGGACGTCGTAGTCATCGGCACCGAAGGAGGCTTGGCCATGTCGGATCAGGTAGAGGTTGCCCACGAAAGGTTCCGGCCTGTTGGAGGTTGCTGCGAGGTTAGGATGCGGCACTCAGGCTGTCAACGAAAAAACATACAAGCGTTTGAAAGGGTTGTTTGAAAGATGTTGCCAGCGTTTACACCGGCTGGCAGCACTACAGACGCAACGGTATGCTTGCAACAGTTACGCGCCGCATTGGCGCAGGCATTCAAGGAGTCAACGTGGAGTTTCTTGCCGAATACGCAAGCTTTCTCGCTAAAACCGCCACCCTGGTCATCGCCATCCTCGTGGTGCTGTCGGCCATCGCCGGGCTGCGTGGCAAAGGGCGGCGCAAACCAGGTGGGCAATTGCAGGTCACCCGCCTGAACGAGTTCTACAAGGATTTGCGCGAGCGGCTGGAGTCCGGGCTGCTCGACAAGGCCCAGCTCAAGGCCCTGCGCAAGCAACAGGCCAAGGCGGAAAAACAGCAGAAGAAGGGCAAGGCCGAGGACAAGGGCCGGGTTTTCGTGTTGGACTTCGATGGCGACATCAAGGCCTCGGCCACTGAAAGCCTGCGCAACGAAATCACCGCGCTGTTGACCCTCGCCACCCCGCGGGACGAAGTGGTGCTACGCCTGGAAAGCGGCGGCGGCCTGGTGCATAGCTACGGCCTGGCTGCATCGCAGCTGGCGCGTATTCGTCAGGCGGGCATACCGCTGACCGTGTGCATCGACAAGGTGGCCGCCAGCGGCGGTTACATGATGGCCTGCATCGGCGAGAAGATCGTCAGCGCGCCATTCGCCGTGCTCGGTTCGATCGGCGTGGTGGCGCAACTGCCCAACGTCAACCGCCTGCTGAAGAAGCACGACATCGACTTTGAGGTGCTGACCGCTGGCGAGTACAAGCGCACCTTGACCGTGTTTGGTGAAAACACCGAGAAGGGCCGGGAGAAGTTCCAGGAAGACCTGGATATCACTCACCAGCTGTTCAAGGACTTCGTCGCCCGCTATCGACCGCAGTTGCACATCGACGAAGTGGCCACCGGAGAAGTCTGGCTGGGCGTGGCGGCACTCAACCGCAAGCTGGTAGACGAATTGCAGACCAGCGACGAGTACCTGAGCGAGCGTGCGCGCAACGCCAACCTGTTCCACCTGCATTATGCCGAGCGCAAGAGCTTGCAGGAGCGAATTGGCATGGCCGCCAGCGGCACCGTGGAGAACACGCTGGTGGGCTTGTGGAGTAAACTCGGCCGCCTGCGCTAACACCTTGAACCCGTTGAAATTTTTTTTCGTTCAGGGGGTTGCAAGGTTAAAGGAATGAAGACATAATGGCGCCCATCGAAACGCAGCAAACTTTGAAAAAGGTTCAGCGTTTCAAGGAGATAGCAAAGCGCAAGCAGCTAGATCCGACCTTTGAGGCCGAGTAGCAAAGTGGTTATGCTCCGGATTGCAAATCCGTCTACGCCGGTTCGATTCCGACCTCGGCCTCCACCATTCGAAAGCCCCGCAGATTAACGTCTGCGGGGTTTTTCTTTGTGCTTCGAAAAAGCGCTGTTGTCGGGCGGCAAAGCGCGAATGCGCATAGGTCAAACCTATGGAGAGGTTTCTTTGAGTGGGTTCAAAGAGGCTTGGGCCAGGCCCGGCAGTTGAGCAAGCGATGAATCTTCGATAAACCTGCTTCGGCAGGTTTTTCTTTAGATGGAGTTTGGCCCTGACCTGTAACAGGTTGACCGGCTAGCCCTCAGGTAGGCTTGCCCCGCAGATGAATTCATTCGACCCAAGCCGGTGTGACCCATACTCGACCACGTAGCCAGCACCGTAGCGCTCTGCTTCAACCTTGGCAGTGTGCTGATCGGCAAACACGTCGACAAAATGCCATGGATGCCGGTCGCGTAGCACGCCCCATCCAAGCACCCAGCCTGGATTGCCTGGGTCAGGTGGGAGATTTTTGGCGAGGCTGCGAATCGTCATGTGCATCCCTTGAAAAGCTAAGCGGTTTTCTTTGAACCTCGTGCCACGATTATTGGTCAGCACCAGAGATGAGCTTGCTTTTGTACCGAGGCATTTCCGCCAGCATTTCTGAAACGTTTGCAAGCTATCGTTGATCGTAACTCACCAACGACGGAGTCAGGGAATGGATTATTCCAGCATGGTTGAATCGTTGGACAAGATACTGAAAGAAGCGGCTGCCGATTCCGATAGTGGGGCAGCGCACCGCTGCCTGCTGAAGCCCGAAGCTGGCGCTCACCGATGCATTCGCAGCCATTCGTCCGCCACGTCACCCATGGTTAACGGCGTGCCACTCTTTATCCAGGCCATGAAGGCACGGTCGAACTTGAATGCCGCCCCGCACTCGGTGAGCAGAAACTGACGTACCTTCTGCGTATTTCGGTAATGCTTGTCCAGCGGCGTGGCGCGAGTAATCGGCCCGGCATGCCAATCGAAACTCATGGTCTGTTCCTTGACTACTGAGAAGGCAAAAAGCCCGTAGATGATCACCTACGGGCCTTGTGTCTGTTCGAAATGATCTGCCTTCAGGCTATCAGCCTTCGAACTGGATCACCATGCGGCCTTTGATCTTGCCCTCCAGCATCTCGTCAAAGATCTGGTTGATATCTTCGATCGGCCGCAGGGTCACCTTGGGTACCACTTTGCCTTCAGCGGCAAACTGGAACGCCTCCTGCAGGTCCTGGCGTGTACCTACCAGCGAGCCCACCACTTCGATCCCATCCAGCACCAGGCGGGGAATGTTCAGGTCCATGGATTCCGACGGCAGCCCGACGGCAACCAGTCGCCCGCCAGCGCGCAAGGCATCGACGGCCGAGTTGAAGGCGCCTTTGGCCACGGCGGTAACCACGGCAGCGTGGGCGCCACCGGTCTTGGCCTGGATAACCTTCGCGGCGTCTTCGTTGAGTGGGTTGACGACCAGGTCCGCGCCCATCTCGCTGGCGAAGCGCAGTTGCTCTTCGTTGACGTCGATGGCGATCACTTTGGCGTTGAATACGTTCTTGGCATATTGCAGGGCCAGGTTGCCCAGGCCGCCGAGGCCGTAGATGGCGATCCATTGCCCGGGGCGGATGTTGGAGATTTTCACCGCCTTGTAGGTTGTGACGCCGGCGCAGGTAATGCTGCTGGCGGCAGCGGAGTCGAGGCCGTCGGGTACTTTGACCGAATAGTCGGCTTGGACGATGCACGCCTCGGCCATGCCGCCGTCCACGGTATAGCCGGAGTTCTTCACTTCGCGGCACAGGGTTTCGTTGCCGCTATTGCAGTACTCGCAATGCCCGCAACCTTGATAGAACCAGGCAACGCTGGCGCGGTCGCCTGGCTTGAGCGAGGTGACGCCGGGGCCAACTTCCTGGACTACGCCAATGCCTTCGTGGCCCAGTACTACACCGGTCTTGTCACCGAAGTCGCCATTTTTCACGTGCAGGTCGGTGTGGCACACACCGCAGCATTGCATCTTCAGTAGCGCTTCGCCGTGCTGGAGGGGGCGCAGGGTTTTCTCTACCACGTCCACGCGACGGCCTGGTGCAACAACAGCAGCTTTCATAAGAGCCTCCGTGTCTATCCGATGTGAGCTTGGGTTATCGCTGGAACAGCATAGACCTTGCCTGGCCGGGCAAAACTGCTTCAGGTCATGGGATGGGCAGTTGCCTTGAGCAAACTGCAGTAGCGGGGAGGGGGCGCAAGCCCTTCGTCAAAAAAAAGAAAAGCCCGCGGCAATGATGCGGCGGGCTGCAAGAACGTACGGAGCAGGATCAGTGTGCCCATGCGGATGTCGACATTTCGTGAAGGTCAGGTCATGAGGCTGTCATCCTCTGGGCCGAAGTTTGCTTCGCCATAAAAAAGCCCGCCATGACAGGCGGGCAAAGACGTTTGAAGGGAGAGCCTGCAGGCTGCGCCTGGCCGGTTAACCCAGGATTAAGCGACAACGCATTGACCCGACATCCTGATCAGCCTATATAGGCGTGCCATAACCCTTGGAGCCAGCATGCACGACGAAGACGACCTGCACGAACCCGAGCACGATCACCTGCTCGACCACGAATTTCTCTACGACGATGTGGAGCACGAGGCAGATGCCCAGGGCGCCGAGGATGAGGTGGAAGAAGACGAGGAAACGCTGGATGACCTCGATGACGAAGAGCGCGATCACCCAGCTTGGTTCGACGATTGCGACGACGACTGATTCAGCGACCGTCCACCGAGAAGCGCCCTGGGCCGCTGACCGCCAGCAGCAGCAAGCCGCCCATGATGGCCATGTTTTTCAGAAACTGGGTCATGTTGGCGCTGCGTTCGGGGTCGACCATGTTCCAGAACGGGTGGCCGAGCAGCGCCGTGCCCAGCACGAACAGCGCGAACAGAAACGCCAGCGGCCGCGTGTAGAAGCCGAGGATCAGCAGGATGGCGACGACGAACTCCATGATGACGGCAATCGCTGCCGCCAGCATCGGGGCCGGGGCGCCCAGCGAGGTCATGTAGCCGACCGTGCCATCGAAGCCGGTCAGCTTGGCCCAGCCTGACAAGACGAACAGGATCATCAGCAGTATGCGGGCGATGAGGATGATGATGTCACGTTGACCATCGAACAGGGAGTAGCGCATGGCGGCGTTCCAGTAGAGGGTACTAGCTCCACTCTAGCAGCTGCGTAACACATTGCTGGCAGGCAGCAAAAAGGCGCCGCAAGGGCGCCTTTTCAACGAAATTTGGTGCGAGTGGCGGGACTCGAACCCGCAAGGCTCACGCCGACAGATTTTAAGTCTGCTGTGTATACCAATTCCACCACACTCGCACGCTTGAAGGGGTCGCAACGACCAGCTCGCTTCCAGGCAGAAGGGCTTCGCAATCAAGCGCGCTTTATAACCCATCGTTATAGTTGAGTCAACTGCAGCACCTAAGATCAACAGAAAGGAGGGGCGATCGAATGGGCAATTGACACCTTGCTGTCATTACGCCACTGTTGCCTCTTTATTGGATCCAAGAGTGTTCAGCGATGACTCAGCGCCAAGCTGGCGAGCGTATCGTGCGTCCACGGTTATTCTGGCGACTGTTGTTCGCCCTGGTGGTCGTGCTGGGTGCGTTTCTTTACATCAGCCTGCTCAGCCTGGGCGGTTATTTGTTAATGCTGGGCTTCGATGCGGAACATACTCAGCAGCAGCGTCTTCTGGCCCTGGCCTGCGGTGGCTTGATCATGCTGGTCGGCCTGTGGCTGTTGAGAGTGGCCATGCCGCGGCGCATCAGCCCGGTGCTGGTCGAAACGGAACGCTGACCGCCTGTCGTCGCACGGCTGCTCGTTGATGGGTGCGCTGGGCTACGCTCATTCTGTCCCCCTGCTGTGCCAGTGGAGTTTGCATGGTTTCAGCTGATTGCCTCGACCACCCCGTCATGCCTGCCCACCGCTATGAACAGTTGGTTCAGTCGGTGGTGGACTACGCCATCTACATGCTCGACCCCTCCGGCCATGTGGTGTCGTGGAATGCCGGCGCGCAACGAATCAAGGGCTACCGTGCCGATGAAGTGATCGGCAAGCATTTCTCGTTGTTTTTCACCCCGCAGGATTGTGCTGATGGCCGCCCCGAGCGCCTGCTGCGCCAGGCGCTGGAGCAGGGCGTGGCGCAGGACGAAGGCTGGCGGGTGCGCAAGGACGGTACGCAGTTCTGGGCGTTGGCTGCGCTGGATGTGATCCGCGATGACAATGGCCAGATCGTCGGCCTGGCCAAGGTGACCCGCGACATAACCGATCGCCGAGAGTCGGCGTTGCAGCTGGACGCGGTGCGCGCCCAGCTGTTCCAGGCGCAGAAGCTTGAAGCCCTCGGCCAGTTGACCGGTGGCCTGGCGCACGACTTCAACAACATGCTCACCATCATCATCAGCTCGGCCCGTCTGGCGCTGGCCACTCAGGACCCGCTACGCGCCCAGCGCATGCTGCAGCACATCCTCGATGCCGGCCAACGCGGCACTGAGCTGACCCAGCAACTGCTCAGCTTTGCCCGCCACCGCAAGCTTGATGTGGCCAGTGTTGCCCCGGCAGACCTGGTGACCGCTACCCGTGGTTTGCTTGAGCATGCACTACCCAGCTCGATCGAGCTGAACGTGCTGCTGCAACCGGACCTGCCGTTGATCGAGGTGGATGCCGGGCAACTGCAAATGGTCTTGCTCAACTTGTTGTTCAATGCCCGTGATGCCATCGCCGGTCAGGGCCGGATCGGCCTGACGGTCGATGTGGTCGAGCTGGCCGGCGAGGTTGAAGCGTTGCATGGCAACTTTGTGCGTTTCAAGGTGGAAGACAGCGGTGAAGGCATACCCGCCGAGGTATTGCCACGTATCTTCGAGCCATTTTTCACCACCAAGCCGTTTGGCAAGGGCACGGGCCTGGGGCTTAGCCAGGTGTATGGCTTCGCCCGGCAGAGTGGCGGCGCCATTTGTGTCGACAGCGAGCCTGGCCGGGGAACTTGCATGCAACTGTACTTGCCAATGTATCAGGAGCAGACGGATAGCCCACTCGACAGGTAGACAACATGGCACAGGCACTTAGGCGGCTGGTAACGGGGATCGATGGGCTCGACGCGTTGCTCAAGGGCGGCCTGGTGGCCGGTGCGTCCTACATCATCCAGGGGCCGCCAGGAGCGGGCAAGACCATCCTCGCCAACCAGCTGGCCTGCGGCCATGTGCGTGGCGGTGGTCGGGTGCTGGTGGCCACCTTGTTGAGTGAGTCGCATGAGCGCTTGTTTCAGTACCTGTCCACCCTGGACTTCTTCGACCCGGCGTTGGTCGGCGACCAGATCCAGTTCGTCAGCGCTTTCGACACCCTTGAGCAGGATGGGCTGGACGCCGTGGTGCGGCTGCTGCGCCAGGAAATCGCTCGGCAACAGGCCAGCCTGCTGATCGTCGACGGCGTGCTCAATGCCCGGGTGCGTGCGGAAACGGCGCTGGACACCAAAAAGTTCGTCTCTGAATTGCAGGGCCATGCGGCCTTCGCCGGCTGCACGGTACTGCTGCTGACCAGTGCCCGGCTGGACGAGGGCAGCCCGGAGCACACCATGGTCGATGGCGTGATCGAGCTGGGTGAGCAGCTGGTGGGCAGCCGCGCCGTGCGCCATGTGCAGCTGCGCAAGACGCGCGGCAGTGCGGCACTTTCGGGGCGTCACGAATGCCTTATCGATGAAGCAGGCATGCACGTCTACCCACGCCTGGAAGCGTTGTTCAGCCACCCCAGCCAGCTGGGCAGCGGCACATTGGCGCGCATCAGCAGCGGTGTGCCAACCTTCGATGAAATGCTCGGCGGCGGCCTGGCCACGGGCTCGGTTAGCCTGTTGATCGGGCCTTCGGGTATTGGCAAGACGTCATTGGGCCTGGCCTTTCTAGGGGCCAGCACCCCGCAGGCGCCAGGGTTGCATTTTGGTTTCTACGAAACGCCTGAACGCCTGCGTAGCAAGGCAGCGTCGCTGGGTTACGATTTTGCCGCGATGGAGCAGGGCGGTAGCTTGCAGCTGTGCTGGCAGCCAACCACCGAGGGCTTGCTGGACCAGGTCGGCGCGCGGCTGCTCGAGCGTGTTGCAGCGCAGGGCAGCAAGAGGGTGCTGATCGACAGCCTTGGCGCATTCAGCCGCCTGGCCATCGACCCGACGCGGCTCAATGCGTTTTTCCGCGCGCTGGCCGGTGAGCTGCGCGCGCGCGATGTCAGCGTGATGCTCACCTGGGAAATGCGCGACATCTTCGGCTCGGAAATC
Source organism: Pseudomonas sp. NBRC 111140 (assembly GCF_001320885.1). NCBI lineage: Bacteria > Pseudomonadati > Pseudomonadota > Gammaproteobacteria > Pseudomonadales > Pseudomonadaceae > Pseudomonas > Pseudomonas sp. NBRC 111140. Next base: position 54,310 of record NZ_BCBQ01000006.1, on the reverse strand, counting down.
AGCGCCCCCGCGCCGGATCTGTCGAGCATCGTCGACAACCTGATGCTGTTGCGCTTTGTCGAGCTGGACTCGCAACTGCGGCGCATGCTGTCGATCCTCAAGGTGCGTGACAGCCACCATGACCCTGCCTTGCACGAACTGCTGATCGGGCCGCAGGGCATTACCTTGCGCAAGGCGTTCGAAGGCGCCTGTGGTGTGCTCTCGGGAACGCCGACGCCGCAGGGGAGTGGGTGACGGACGGGCCGATGAACACGATCCTGATCGTCGATGACGAGTACCTGATCGCCGATATCCTCGGCTTTGCCCTGGAGGACGAAGGTTACCTGGTGGAAAAGGCCAGTAATGGCTGCAAGGCGCTGGAGGCGCTGAAGGAAAAGCGCGTGCAACTGGTCATCACCGATTACATGATGCCGCTGCTCAATGGTGAGGAGCTGGTGCGTGCGATGCGCGAGGACCCGGCGTTAAGCGAGTTGCCGGTCATTCTCATGAGCGGCGCGCAGGCCAGCCAAGGATGCCCGGCCCTGTTCGCCGCCATATTCGACAAACCATTCGACATGGATGAGATGATCGCCAAAGTGCGTCAGTTGCTGGGCACCTGAGGCTGGCGGTCGAGCGCTTCCATGCACCCCTCGAGGAGTTTGGGCTCAGTGCGAGTCGTCGTGCTTCTCCGGGGCTGGGCTGCCGGCCTGGATGCGCTTGAAGATTTCTTCGCGATGGACCTGGACATCTTTAGGTGCATCGATACCGATCCTCACCTGCATCCCTTTGACGCCCAGAATGGTGACTTTGATGTCATCGTTGATGACGATGCTTTCGCCAACCTTACGGGTGAGTATCAGCATGTAGTTCTCCTTGGTGATGTAAAAGTCCGCAGGGCTAGTTGCCGCAACGGCGGGAGCTTGTCCCTCTTCCTTCTCATTAAAGACGCTTTCGGCGGATAGTAATTCCCCGACAGACAAATTCTGTTGCGTGTCTTCAGTTGCAGGTGCCGATGCAAACCGTCAACGGTTTGTCGGCCAAGGTGCTCGATGGCAAGAATAGGGGGCTTGGCGGCTAATGGGAAATTTCTTCGCATCATGGGCTGAATAGACACTCTTAATCGCCGTCCTGTTCCTCGAGTACCTGAAGAAACAGCAGCAAGGCCACTTCCTCGGGGTCCAGGCCTTTGCGCACGCGGCTCTTGGGCAATTGGGCCAGACGTCCCTGGGCATAGTGCTCCAGCACTGCCGGATGGATGTAGCAGCGTCTGCACACTGCCGGCGTATTGCCCAGGCGCGTGGCGACCTGGCGGACTATCGCGGCGACCTGGCGTTTGGCTTCACTCTCCGGTTCCCAGGCCAGGGGTTTGAGCAGGTCCAACGCCAGGCTGCTGCCGGCCCAGGTGCGGTAGTCCTTGGCGGTGAAGTCTGCGCCGGTCAACTGCTGCAGGAATTGGTTGACCTCGCTGGAGCCTACGCTGTGGCGCTGGCCGTCTTGGTCCAGGTATTGAAACAGTGTCTGGCCAGGCAGCTCCATGCAGCGTTTGAGCAGGCTGGCCAGGCGTCGGTCGTTGAGGGTGACGTTGTGTTCGACGCCACGCTTGCCGCGAAATTGAAAGCGAATGGTGCTGCCTTTGACCTGCACATGGCGGTTACGCAGGGTCGTCAGGCCATAAGACTGGTTGTCGCGCAGGTAACGCTGGTTACCAATGCGGATCAGGGTGTGGTCCAGCAGGCTCACCACCAATGCCATGACCTTTTCCCGGTCCAGCCCTGGCCGCGCCAGGTGGGCTTCCAGTTGCGCGCGCAGCTTTGGTAGTGCCTGGGCAAAGGCCAGCATGCGCCCATACTTGTGTTGGTCACGCAGTTCGCGCCACTGCGCGTGATAGCGGTACTGCTTGCGGCCACGGGCATCGCGACCGGTGGCCTGCAGGTGGCCCTGCGGGTCGGCGCAGATCCATACATCGGTGTAGGCCGGGGGAATCACCAGCGCGGCGATGCGCGCCAAGGTGTCGCTGTCGCGCACCCGCTGGCCGTCGGCATCCAGGTAGATGAAATGGTCGCGCCAGCGTCGCCGGGTCATGCCTGGCTGGCTGTCGTCAACGTAGTGCAGGGTGCGTGGCAGGGGGCAGTCGAGCATCAGGGGCTGGCCTCGATCAAGTCACTGATCAGTGGACAACAGCGGTGCGAAGGATGCTCAGCCCAAAAGGGCCACCGACTTGATCTGGGCGAACAGTACCTGGCCCGTGTGCAAGCCGAGCTGGTCTGCCGAGAAGCGGGTGATACGTGCAAGCAAGGCATTGCCACTGGCATCCAGGCTGACCAGTACATGCGCCGGGTTGGCCGCCGGGCGGCTCTCGCGCACACATACTGGCAGGCGGTTGAGGATGCTCGATGTGCTGTCGGCCGTCAGCGCCAGGCTGACGTCCCGGGCCTGTACCTTGACCCGCAGCGTGCTGCCCATCACATGCGCCGGGTGAGCAATGCGCAGCAGCGGCCCGCTGTTGCCGGGCAGGCGCAAGTCGAGCAGGTCGTAGTGCGGGTCATGCCCCACGACCATGCCTTCGAACACCACGCCGGCATCCTCGCCCTGGGCCAGCGACAGGTCGAGGCGCGCCAGGGTTTGGTCAATCGGGCCGCTGGCGACTGCCTGGCCTTGCTCCAGCAACACCAGGTGGTCGGCCAGTCGCGCTACTTCATCCTGGGCATGGCTGACATACACCAGGGGGATGTCCAGTTCGTCGTGCAGGCGCTCCAGGTACGGCAGGATCTCGCGCTTGCGCGGCCCGTCGAGGGCCGCCAGCGGCTCGTCCATCAACAGCAGCCTTGGGCTGCTGAGCAGGGCGCGAGCAATACCCACGCGCTGCGCCTCGCCGCCCGACAGGGTTGCCGGGCGGCGTTCCAGCAAGTGCCCGATACCTAGCAGCTGGCACGCCTGGTCGAGGCTGACCTTGCGCTCAGCGGCGGCTACCCGGCGCCAGCCGAACTCCAGGTTGCCGCGCACCGACAGGTGCGCAAACAGGCTGGCCTCCTGGAACACATAGCCCACTGGGCGCAAGTGGGGGGGCTGGAAGTAGCCATGGGTGCTGTCTTCCCAGACTTCGCCGTTGACTTCGATGTACGCGCTAGCAGCGCGTTCCAACCCCGCCAGACAGCGCAGGCAGCTGGTCTTGCCAGAGCCGGAGTGGCCAAACAGCGCGCTGATACCGCGCCCAGGCAGGTGCAGGTCGACGTCCAGGGTAAAGTCGTCGCGCGCCAGTTTCAGGCGCGCCACAATCGATGCGGTCATTTCAGCTCCAGCCAGCTTTGCCGCGGCGTCCGGCGTACAGCAGGAGCAGCACCAGGAAAGAGAACACCAGCATGGCACCGGCCAGCCAGTGGGCTTGCGAATACTCCATGGCTTCGACGTGATCGAAGATTTGCACCGAGACCACGCGGGTCTTGTCGGGGATGTTGCCACCGATCATCAGCACCACGCCAAACTCGCCCACGGTATGGGCGAAGCCGAGGATGCTGGCAGTGACGAAGCCGGGGCGGGCCAGCGGCAGTACCACATGAACGAAGGTGTCCCATGGGCTGGCGCGCAGTGTGGCGGCGACTTCCAGCGGCCGCTGGCCGATCGCGCCAAAGGCATTTTGCAGCGGCTGCACCACGAACGGCATGGAATACACCGTCGAGCCGATCACCAGGCCCGTGAAGCTGAACACCACGCTACCCAGGCCCAGCGCCTGGGTAGCCTGGCCGAGCCAGCCGTGTGGGCCGAGGGCGATCAGCAGGTAGAAACCGATCACCGTTGGTGGCAGCACCAGGGGCAATGCCACCACCGCCCCCACCGGCCCGCGCAGCCATGAGCGCGTGCGCGCCAGCCACCAGGCGATGGGTGTGCCGATAACCAGCAGGATCAGGGTGGTCAGGCTGGCCAGTTTCACGGTCAGCCAGATGGCACCTAGGTCACTGGCATCCAGTGGCATCAGAGTTCATAACCGTAGGACTTGATCACCGCTGCGGCTTTCGGGCCTTTGAGATATTCGACCAGTGCTTTGGCGGCCGCATTGTCCTTGCCTTTGTTGAGGATGACGGCGTCCTGGCGGATCGGGTCGTGCAGGTTGGACGGCACGATCCAGGCCGAGCCATTGGTCACCTTGCCGTCCTTGTAGATCTGCGACAGGGCGACGAAGCCCAGCTCGGCGTTGCCGGTGGAAACAAACTGGAAGGCCTGGGTGATGTTCTGGCCTTCGACAATCTTGCCTTTGGTGGCTTCGGTGAGCTTCAGCTTGTCCAGTACCTGAGTGGCGGCCAGGCCGTAAGGTGCCGCTTTCGGGTTGGCGATGGACAGGTGTTTGTATGCGTTCTTTTTCAACACTTCACCCTTGGCATCCACGTAGCCTTCCTTCGCAGACCACAGGGCCAAGGTGCCGATGGCGTAGGTAAAGCGCGAGCCGGGGACGATTTCCTTCTCTTCTTCAAGCTTCTTCGGGGTGCTGTCGTCGGCGGCGAGGAACACTTCGAAGGGTGCGCCGTTCTTGATCTGGGCGTAGAACTGCCCGGTGGCACCGTAGGCAGCGACCAGTTTGTGTCCGGTGTCTTTCTCGAAGTCTTTGGCGATGGCCTGGATGGGGGCTGTGAAGTTGGCTGCGACCGCGACCTGGACTTCGTCGGCCCAGGCAGTGTTGAAGGCGAACAGGCTGGCCAGGGCAGTGAAGGCCAGGTGGGACGGGCGGATACGCATGAAGACAGCTCCTTGGGGTTATCGTTATGTCCTGAACTATATAGCGATAAGCCATTTGCCGGGAAGAGGCCAGACCTGCCTTTCAAAAAGCCTGGTGCCCAACCACGGCCAGTGCCTTTTCGGCAATTTCCTGGGTCAGCTCACCTGCCGGCATGTGCCGTCCCAGCCGCAACGCCTGCCCCGACCACAGATTGCTGAAGTCACTATTGCCCAGCGGATCGGTGATCGCCCGCAAAGGCATCAATGCCCCACCCGCCAGCGGGAAGCGTGGCGCCAGCGCGCTCATCGGCCCCAGCTCGCGCATGATGCGGTTGTTGATACCCCGCGCGGGGCGGCCGGTGAACAGGTTGGTCAGCGCCGTGTCGCTGGCAGACGCGCTGTCCAGCGCCCGGCGATGCGCTGGCGAAACCTTGGCCTCGGGGCAAAACAGGTAAGCCGTGCCGATCTGCACTGCCGAGGCACCCAGGGCCAGCGCCGCCACCAGCCCACGGTGGTCGCCGATGCCACCCGCGGCAATCACCGGGACGCCGACCGCATCGGCAATCTGGGGTACCAGGGCGAACGTACCGATCTGGCTGGTGATGTCGTCACTCAGGAACATGCCGCGATGGCCACCGGCTTCATACCCCATGGCGATGATCGCGTCGCAACCGTTGTGTTCCAGCCAGATGGCCTCTTCCACCGTAGTGGCACTGGAGAGCACCTTGGCACCGCTGGCTTTTACCCGCTGCAGCAGTTCGGCCTGGGGTAGGCCGAAGTGGAAGCTCACCACCTCCGGGCGCAAGGCTTCGACCAGCTGGCAGCTTTGCTCGTCGAAAGGCGCACGGTTGGACACCGGCGTGGGCGCCGCGAAATCGGCACCCACTTCGTTGTAATAAGGTTCAAGGGCCTGCTTCCAGCGCGCATCGTGCTCGGCATCGGGCGCTGGCGGCTGGTGGCAAAAGAAGTTCAGGTTAAGCGGGCGCCCCGGGCAGCCAGCGCGGAACGCGGCGATTTCGGCACGCACTTGCTCGCCGCTGAGCATGGCGCAGGGCAGGGCGCCCAGCCCACCTGCCAGGCCCACGGCAATGGCCATGGGTGAGCCGGTCGCCCCCGCCATGGGCGCCTGCAGAATGGGCAACTCGATGCCCAGCAGGTCGAGGATACGGCGGTCGGGCCAGTGGCTCATGCGATTCTCCTTGCGTGGGGCGAGCGGCGCGGCGGGGGCTTGTGGCGGTTTTTACAGGGCTTTGCTGACCTGGATGTCGCTGATTTTCTCGGCGTCTTCACCGTGGATCTTGCGCAGGGCCTCAAGGGCTTGTTCCTGCGAGGCATCGGGCATCAGCGCGAAGTCCCAACGACGCTGGCCGTCGAGCTTGTATTTGATGACGTACTTGATGGTCTGGGTCATGGTGGCCTTATCTGAGTTTCGACGACGAACGACGGATGATCTTGATCTTGTGGGTCAGGGTTGGCTTGCGAGTGACCGAGATCGGGCGTGTGGTCACGGTATCGATGGTGATGTTCCAGAAGCCGGTGCTGGGCACGGTGATCTTCGCCGGGAACTTCTCGAAATGGCCGCCGTGGTAAGTATGACGGCCGCCGTTCTTGAAGCTGCGGAAGTTGGCGTCGTTCATCAGGCGGATATTGCAGCGCTGAGAGCACTCGATGACGACGATGTCGTCCTCGTTGAGGTGCTCGCGCTGGTGTACGAATTTCATGTGATGCTCCGCAAGGTTTGGATCTGCAAAGGCAAAAGATACCACGATGTACCGTTACACTGCCGCGCTGTTCGCCAGGCGCAGATAATTCTGCCAAAGCAGGGAGCAAAACCGCCTGGCAGTGGTCGAAGCGAATTCTTGATGGCAGAGGTGCTGCAAATGAAGTGGATGGTGGCGGCGTTGACGGTGACGCTCGGTGGCTGCGTGAGCGTTACCGAGCTGGAGCAATCGCGTGAAACGCTGGATGTGATCTCTGGCAAGAGCCCGCGCGCCTATGCCGATTGCGTCAAGCAGAAGCTGGCCGATACGCGTGGCCCGCTGACTGAAGAGCAGCGTGGTGACGGCCTGCGGCTGATCGTGCCGCAGAAGCTCACCTCGGGGGCAGGCCCGGCGGCGCTGGTGGATATCGACAAGCGCGGCAGCGGTAGCAGCATCAAACTGCATGAGCGGCTGAACAATTTCCCGCTGCGCCTGGGTGATGTGCGCACTGCTGCAACCCAATGCATCTCCGGAAGTTGATCTGAGGCAACGGCTGTTCCTTGCTTTACTTATATGTTTTGAGCCTAAACATATAACAAAAGAAAAGGAGCTTCGTGATGACACCGTTGAGACGCGTCGTGATCGGCAGCCTGCTGATCCTGGCCTTGCCCAAGGCGCATGCCGTCGATGGCCAGAAGGTCTTCTCCCAGGGCGGGGCCAACCCCGCCGCCATGGCCTGCCTCGGTTGCCATGGCCCGGACGGCAAGGGCATTGCCGCTGCCGGCTTCCCACGCTTGGCTGGGCTTCCAGCCGGTTACCTCAGCAAACAGTTGCATGACTGGCGCAACGGCAGCCGCAAGCAGCCGGTGATGGAGCCGCTGGCCAAAGCCCTGAGCGAAGATGAAATCGAGGCAGTCAGCAGCTACCTGGCCGGCCTGCCGGCAGCCCCCACTGGCGACCTGCGCCGCCAGCAAATTGCCAATGACCCTACCACCCGCGTGGCCCTGTACGGCGACTGGAGCCGGCAGATTCCCGGCTGCGTGCAATGCCATGGGCCGGGTGGCGGCGGGGTCGGTGAACACTTCCCGCCCTTGGCCGGCCAGCCCGCCAGTTACCTGATAGCGCAGCTCAATGCCTGGCGTGACGGCAGCCGCAGCAATGACCCCAACCAACTGATGGTCGGTGTGGCCAAGGCCATGACCGATGACGAGATCAAGGCTGTTGCCGAGTTCTTCGCCCACCCCGCCAGCCAGGAGGTCACGCCATGAAGCCGTTGATTCCAGCCATGTTGCTGCTGGCCGTGGGCAGTGCCCAGGCCGCGCCGATTGCCATGGAAGACCAGTCGCAGTTGAAAGTGCCCGGCGTGCAGGCTGCGCCGCAGTTCGTACCCCCCGATGAAAGCGATTTGCCCGACAATGCCTTTGGCAAGATGGTGCGCGAAGGCCATGCCTTGTTCGTCGACACCCGCCGGCTGATGCCCGAGGCCGTGGGCAATGGCATGAACTGCAGCAACTGCCACCTCGACCAAGGGCGGCTGGCGCATTCAGCACCGATGTGGGGCGCGTACCCGATGTACCCGGCTTACCGCAAGAAGAACGACAAGGTGAATACCTACGCCGAGCGTATCCAGGGCTGCTTCCAGTTCAGCATGAACGGCAAGCCGCCGGCCGCCGACAGCCCGCAAATGACGGCGCTGGCGGTGTACGCCTACTGGCTGTCGACCAAGGCGCCGACCGGCGTGGAACTCGCCGGGCGCGGATACCCCGAGGTGGCGCAGCCACAGGGTGGTTATGACTTCAAGCGTGGCCAGCAGGTTTACCGTGAGCAGTGCGCCATTTGCCATGGTGACAACGGTGAAGGGCAGCAGGTTGCGGGCGAGTATGTGATGCCGCCGCTGTGGGGCAAGGACTCCTACAACTGGGGCGCCGGCATGCACCGCATCAACACGGCGGCGTCGTTCATCAAGTACAACATGCCGCTGGGCAAGCCCGGCAGCCTCAGCGACCAGCAAGCCTGGGACGTGGCGGCGTGGATCAACCGCCATGAACGGCCACAGGACCCTCGCCTGGTAGAGGGTTCCATCGAGAAAACGCGGGTGAAGTTTCATGCCAATGATGGCGTGAACCTGTATGGGCAGAAGGTTGATGGGGTGCTGGTGGGGCAGGGCACTGGAAGTTGATGGGGCACTGCCTCTTCGCGGGTGAACCCGTGAAGAGGCGGTATAGGCACCATTATTTTGCTGTCATCCGCCTGTCATGAATGACCGTAATATTCACGATCCCCCGGAACTATCTACACTGGGATATCTCTATGATGGCATCGGTCGCTATCGGGGGGCATTGTAAGGTGACTGCCGCCTGATTAGACTGCGCCGAATTCCACAGGCCTAGCCTTTTGTAAGGACGTTTATGATCAAGAAATGCTTGTTCCCGGCAGCCGGCTACGGCACTCGCTTCCTGCCTGCTACCAAAGCCATGCCCAAGGAAATGCTGCCGGTGGTCAACAAGCCACTGATCCAGTATGGCGTTGAAGAAGCATTGGATGCTGGTCTGAACGAGATCTCCATCGTGACCGGTCGCGGCAAGCGCGCCCTGGAAGACCACTTCGACATCAGCTACGAGCTGGAAAACCAGATCAAGGGCACCGACAAGGAAAAATACCTGGTTGGCATCCGTCGTCTGCTCGATGAGTGCTCGTTCTCCTACACCCGCCAGACCGAAATGAAAGGCCTGGGCCACGCTATCCTCACCGGCCGCCCGTTGATCGGTGACGAGCCTTTCGCCGTGGTGCTGGCGGATGACCTGTGCGTCAACCTTGAAGGTGACGGCGTGCTGGCGCAGATGGTTGCGCTTTACAAGAAGTACCGTTGCTCGATCGTTGCCATCCAGGAAGTCGATCCGCAGGAAACCAACAAGTACGGCGTCATCGCCGGTGAAGAGATCAAGGACGGCATCTTCCGTGTCGACTCCATGGTCGAGAAACCGAAGCCTGAAGATGCCCCTTCGAACCTGGCCATCATCGGCCGTTACATCCTGACCCCGGACATTTTCGAGAAGATTGAGCAGACCGAACCGGGCAAGGGTGGCGAGATCCAGATCACCGACGCGCTGATGAAGCAAGCGGCCGAAGGTAACGTGATCGCCTACAAGTTCAAGGGCAAGCGTTTCGACTGCGGTGGTGCCGAAGGCTACATCGAGGCGACCAACTTCTGCTTCGAGAACTTCTACAAGGCTGGCAAGGCTTACTGATAAGCCCTGTTGGTATTGGAAAGCCACCCTTCGGGGTGGCTTTTTTGTTTGTGGCGGCCAACGGCGTTATGCTGGGCGCCTGCCTAGGAGACTGAATACATGGCCTACGATTTTGATCTGTTCGTGATTGGCGCCGGGTCCGGCGGCGTGCGCGCGGCGCGCTTTGCCGCGGGCTTCGGTGCAAAAGTGGCAGTGGCTGAAAGCCGCTACCTGGGCGGTACCTGTGTCAATGTCGGCTGTGTTCCGAAAAAGCTGCTGGTGTATGGCGCGCACGTTGCCGACGAACTGGAGCAGGCCGCAGGTTTCGGCTGGACCTTGGAAGAAGGGCATTTCGACTGGGGCACCCTGATTGCCAACAAGAACCGGGAAATCGAACGCCTCAATGGCATCTACCGCAACCTGCTGGTCAACAGCGGGGTGACCCTGCTGCAGGGCCACGCACGCCTGACCGGTGCCAATGAAGTGGAAGTGGACGGTCAGCGCTACAGCGCCGAACACATCCTCATCGCTACCGGTGGCTGGCCACAGGTGCCGGATATCCCCGGCAAGGAACTGGCCATCACCTCCAATGAAGCCTTCTACCTCAAAGACCTGCCTCGCCGGGTGCTGGTGGTGGGCGGTGGCTACATCGCCGTCGAGTTCGCTGGCATCTTCCAGGGCCTGGGGGCTAACACCACGCTGCTGTACCGTGGTGACTTGTTCCTGCGCGGCTTCGATGGCTCGGTGCGCACCCACTTGAAGGAAGAGTTGGAAAAGCGCGGCCTCGACCTGCAGTTCAATGCCGACATTCAGCGTATCGACAAACTTGAAGATGGCAGCCTCAAGGCCACCCTCAAGGATGGCCGAGAGCTGGTTGCCGATTGCGTATTCTATGCCACTGGCCGGCGCCCGATGCTGGACAACCTGGGCCTGGAAAACACCGGCGTCGAACTGGATGCGCGCGGCTACATTCGGGTTGATGAGCAGTTCCAGACCACCGCGCCGTCAATCCTTGCCATTGGCGACGTCATCGGGCGTGTGCAGTTGACGCCAGTGGCCCTGGCCGAAGGCATGGCCGTGGCGCGGCGCCTGTTCAAACCAGAGCAATACCGCCCGGTGGACTACCAGAACATCCCTACTGCGGTGTTCAGCCAGCCGCCGATCGGCACCGTAGGCTTGACCGAGGAGCAGGCGCTGGCGGCCGGGCACAAGGTGCAGGTGTTCGAAAGCCGCTTCCGCGCCATGAAGCTGACCCTGACCGACATTCAGGAAAAGACCCTGATGAAGCTGGTGGTCGATGCCGAGACCGACAAGGTGCTGGGGTGTCACATGGTTGGCCCTGATGCCGGTGAAATCATCCAGGGCCTGGGTATTGCGCTGAAAGCCGGTGCGACCAAGCAGCAGTTCGACGAAACCATCGGCGTGCACCCGACGGCGGCCGAAGAGTTCGTGACCATGCGTACGGTCACCCGCTGATAACGCGTAGCCTGCAGGAGCAGCACAAGGCTGCTCCTGCAGGGGTGTGCCGATCCGTGTCACGGCGCGCCGGTCCGCAATCCTTTGCTCAGCCCATTCCCTTCTATTAATTAACCCCGGTTATAGCCAAAACCAATCGCAAGCATGAGCTTTGCCAATGAGCCTTCAGCGGGATGATTAGTTAGGATTCTATCCATCAACTGATTCCAACCCCATGAAGGAGCGTCTCTCATGCCAATCATCAACAGCCAGGTCAAACCGTTCAACGCCACCGCCTACCACAAAGGCGAGTTCGTTCAGGTCAGCGAAGCCGACCTGAAAGGCAAGTGGTCTGTCGTGTTCTTCTACCCGGCCGACTTCACCTTCGTTTGCCCGACCGAGCTGGGTGACCTTGCCGACAACTACGCAGAGTTCCAGAAGCTGGGCGTGGAAATCTACGGCGTGTCCACCGACACCCACTTCACCCACAAAGCCTGGCACGACACTTCGGACACCATCGGCAAGATCGAGTACCCGCTGATCGGTGACCCGACTCACGTCATCTCGCGCAACTTCGACGTGCTGATCGAAGAAGCCGGCCTGGCCGATCGCGGTACCTTCGTGATCAACCCGGAAGGCCAGATCAAAATCGTCGAACTGAACGACGGTGGTGTAGGCCGCGATGCTGCCGAACTGCTGCGTAAAGTGAAGGCTGCCCAGTACGTTGCCGCTCACCCAGGCGAAGTGTGCCCGGCCAAGTGGAAAGAAGGCGAAGCCACCCTGGCGCCGTCCCTGGACCTGGTCGGCAAGATCTAAGACTGTGAGCCAGTCGCGGGCGGTAGTCAGCCGCCAAAGCTGAAGTTGTTACCGCCCCGTCAAACGCCCGGGCGACCTCGCCTGGGCGTTTTTGTATCCGAGTTTTGAAAAAGGAATCGCCCGTATGTTGGACGCCACGCTTAAATCGCAACTGAAAACCTACCTGGAGCGGGTCACCCAGCCGATCGAGATCGTTGCCTCCCTCGACGACGGCGCGAAGTCCCGCGAATTGCATGACTTGCTGGTGGAAATTGCCGGCCTGTCGAACCTCATTACATTCAGCGCGGACGGTACCGATGCCCGTCGCCCGTCGTTCTCGCTGAACCGCCCGGGTGACAGCATCAGCCTGCGCTTCGCCGGCATCCCCATGGGCCACGAGTTCACCTCGCTGGTGCTGGCGCTGCTGCAAGTCGGCGGCCACCCATCCAAGGCCAGTGCTGAAGTGATCGAGCAGATCCAGGCCCTGGAAGGCGAATTCACCTTCGAAACCTACTTCTCGCTGTCGTGCCAGAACTGCCCGGACGTGGTCCAGGCGTTGAACCTGATGGCGGTGCTCAACCCCAACGTGCGCCATGTGGCCATCGACGGTGCGCTGTTCCAGGAAGAAGTGGAAGCGCGCAAGATCATGGCGGTGCCGAGCATCTACCTGAACGGTGAAGTGTTTGGCCAGGGCCGCATGGGCCTGGAAGAAATCCTTGGCAAGATCGACACCAGCGCCGGCGCCCGCCAGGCCGAGAAGATCAACGCCAAGGACGCCTTCGACGTGCTGGTGGTCGGCGGTGGCCCCGCTGGCGCCGCTGCTGCCATCTATGCTGCGCGTAAAGGCATCCGCACTGGCGTTGCAGCCGAGCGCTTCGGCGGCCAGGTGCTCGACACCCTGGCCATCGAGAACTTCATCTCGGTGCAGGAAACCGAAGGGCCTAAGCTGGCCACGGCGCTGGAAGAGCACGTCAAGCAGTACGATGTCGACATCATGAACCTGCAGCGCGGCGAAGCGTTGATTCCGGCCAGCGAGGGTGGCTTGCACGAAGTACGCCTGGCAGGCGGCGCCTCGCTTAAAGCCAAGACCGTGATCTTGGCCACCGGCGCCCGCTGGCGCGAAATGAACGTGCCAGGTGAGCAGGAATACCGTGGCCGTGGCGTGGCCTACTGCCCGCACTGTGATGGCCCCCTGTTCAAGGGCAAGCGCGTAGCGGTGATCGGCGGCGGCAACTCGGGCGTGGAGGCGGCCATCGACCTGGCCGGTATCGTCGCCCAGGTGACGCTGATCGAGTTCGACAGCCAACTGCGTGCCGACGCGGTTTTGCAGCGCAAGTTGCACAGTTTGCCGAACGTGAAAGTCATTACCAGCGCACTCACCACCGAGGTGCTGGGCAATGGCGAGAAAGTGACTGGCTTGCGCTACAAGGACCGCACCACCGATGAACAGCATGACGTGGCGCTGGAAGGTATCTTCGTGCAGATCGGACTGTTGCCCAACACCGACTGGCTCAAAGGCACCGTCGAGCTGTCGCCGCGTGGCGAGATCATCGTCGACGCCAAGGGCCAGACCAGTATCCCGGGTGTGTTTGCAGCGGGTGACGTGACGACCGTGCCGTACAAGCAGATCGTGATTGCGGTGGGTGAGGGGGCCAAGGCTTCGCTGGCGGCCTTCGACCACCTGATTCGCACTTCGGCGCCGGCGTAAGCCTGTACCGGCCCTTTCGCGGCTAAAGCCGCTCCCACAGGTACTGCACAGATTTTGAATGCTGTGCGGTCCCTGTGGGAGCGGCTTTAGCCGCGAAAGGGCCGGCACAAGCAAAGCAGAAACTGAGGGTGTCTATGATTAGTGCAGACACCCTCAGGAGCTTGAACATGACCCTGATCAGCCGCGAACCCTGGTGGCTAGTCCCCCCCAAGCCCGGGCAGAAAGAGCAGGACCTGCACTGGGGCTACCTGGAAATCTACGCCGACGGGCGCACCGTGTTCGTCGACCAGCGCCCCAGTGACCGGGAGCTGGCCGAGCGCAAGAGCTGCCGCAACTTCCCCGACCCCGAGCCGTGAAGGCTCAGCCTTCCAGCTCGGCCAGCCGTGCTTCCAGCGCTGCAATGCGTGCTTCGAGGGCTTCGATGCGTTCTTCCGACACACTGGCGCCACTGCTGCGTGCGCCACCTTCCTGCTGGCGTGCAGCGAGGATCGCCTCGATTTCCGCCGGGTCGCCCAAGGCGTGGGTGTAGCGGTCCTCACGCTGGCCGGCCTGACGCGGCAGGTGCAAGGCCAGGTCCCGCGAGATCAGGCGCTCCAGCTGATGCTGAATCTGCTCGGTGTCGTCGAAGTCGTGCAGGCGGTTGCTGCGGGTCAGCAGTTCGTTGAGCGTTTGCGGGCCGCGCAGGAACATCAGGCCCATCAGTACCAGCTGTGCGGGCACCAGCTCCAGTGCCTTGTCTACCCGCTGTTCCCAGCGGTCGGCACGGCTGCCCATCTGCAAGCGGGTCAGGTCCTGCCCTTCAAGCGCACGCAGGGCTTGGCCAACCTGGCCTTGGGTGAGGTTCATCACAGGTTCGCGGCTGGTCTTCTGGTTGCAGGCCAGGACCAGGGCATTGAGGGTCAGCGGGTAGCTTTCCGGGCTGGTGGCCTGCTTTTCGATCAGCGAACCGAGAATGCGGATCTCAACGCTGTTGAAGCGGCCAACACCGGCGGTTTCGTGTTCTGACATGGCCCTGTCTCATTACTGGGGAAAGGCCACTAGGGTAGGTAATGCCACCGTGTAAGGCAATTGGGGCCGCACAGCGGCCCCGGCAATCTCAAGGGTTGCGCCGCTCTTCGGCCAGGCAGGCCGCCGCAGTGAACAGCACATCGGTCGAAGAATTCAGCGCCGTTTCGGCCGAATCCTGCAGCACGCCGATAATGAAGCCTACCGCCACCACCTGCATGGCAATTTCGCTGGGGATGCCAAACAGGCTGCATGCCAGTGGAATCAGTAGCAGCGAGCCCCCAGCCACGCCCGAGGCACCGCAGGCGCACACCGCCGCCACCACGCTGAGCAGCACGGCAGTTGGCAGGTCCACCGGGATGCCCAAGGTATGCACGGCGGCCAGGGTCAGTACGGTAATGGTGATCGCCGCACCGGCCATGTTGATGGTCGCGCCCAGCGGGATCGACACCGAATAGGTGTCTTCATGCAGGCCAAGGCGTTCCGACAATGCCAGGTTGACCGGAATGTTGGCGGCCGAGCTGCGGGTGAAGAATGCGGTAATGCCGCTTTCGCGCAGGCACAGCAGCGTCAGTGGGTAAGGGTTGCGGCGGATCTTCCAGAACACGATGAGTGGGTTCATCACCAGCGCCACGAACAGCATGCAGCCGATCAGTACCGCCAGCAGGTGCAGGTAGCCGAGCAGCGCGTTCAGGCCTGACTGGGCCAGGGTGGAGCTGACCAGCCCAAAGATGCCCAGCGGGGCGAAACGGATGACCATGCGCACGATCAAGGTCACGCCATTGGACAGGTCGTCTACTACGGTACGGGTGGTTTCGCCGGCATGACGCAGGGCCACGCCCAGGCCGATGGCCCAGGTGAGTATGCCGATGAAGTTGGCGTTGAGCAGGGCATTGACCGGGTTGTCGACCGCGCTCAGCACCAGGTTCTGCATCACCTCGGTAATGCCGCCTGGTGCGCTCAGCGTGGCCTCGCCCGTGCTCAGCACCAGGTGCGACGGGAACAGCATGCTGGCGACCACGGCCACCACCGCTGCGGCAAAGGTGCCCAGCAGGTACAACCAGAGGATCGGGCGAATGTGGGTTTCCTGGCCGTGACGATGGTTGGCGATCGAAGCCATGACCAGGATGAACACCAGCACGGGCGCAACCGCTTTCAGGGCGCTGACGAATACCTTGCCGAGGAAAGCCAGGTCGCGGGCGATGGCAGGTGCCAGCAGCGCAAGGGCGATGCCGGCGAGCAAACCGATGACGATCTGCGTGACCAGGCTGGTGCGGTTGAGGAAACGGAGGAGGGGGGTCATGTGCAGCGGTATCTCGGAATCTGGAAAGGGCGGACTTTACCATAGCGGCTTGTAGGGCTGCTCCGAGCACCTCACCAATGAAACAACTCCCGCCGCGCCCCCTCGGTAATCGCCACGATCCCTGGGTGCTTGACCTTGCGCTCCACCGAAATGGCATAGAACGACTCGTGTACGGCTTCGGTCTGGCCGATCAACTGCACGCCATACTGGCGGCACACCTCTTCGGCGATAACGCTGGGGGCAACGAAAATGCCGCTACCCGACTGCCCGAACGCCTGCATCAAGGCACTGTCATCGAACTCCCCCACGATCCGAGGCTGCACCTGCTGTTCGCCCAGCCACCGCAGCAGGCGGCTGCGCACCACGGTTTCCTGGCCTGGAACAAGCAGCGGCGCATCCTGCAAGCAGGCCGGAAAAGGGCCGTCCAGCCGTTGCGCCAGTGCAGGGGTGGCGAAAAAGCTCAGCCCGCATTCGCCGAGCTTCTGGCTGTAACCTTTGATGTCCAGGTGGCTGGGCATGGGGCTGTCGGAAATCACAAGGTCCAGGCGCTGGATGGCCAGGTCTGCCAGCAGCCGTTCAAGTTTGTCTTCGCGGCAGTTGATGCGCAGCACCTCGTCCAGTTCCATGGTAGGTGCCAGCAAGCGGTAGACGATGGATTTGGGGACCACGTCGGCTACCCCAACGCGGAACAGGATCTGCTCTTGGGGGCCGGCCCGCAGCAGGGCTTCCAGCTCGCCGCCGATCTGGAACATCTGCTCGGCGTACACCAGCGCCTGGCGGCCGGTTTCGGTCAGCTCAAGCTGGCGTCCGGCGCGCTGGAACAGTTCCAGGCCGTAGGTTTGCTCGAACAGGGTGATCTGCCCGCTGATGGTTTGCGGTGTGAGGTTCAGCTGTTGGCTGGCACGGGTGATGCTGCCAGTCTTGGCCACGGCCCAGAAGTAATGCAGCTGGCGATAATTGAGCACCGTTGGTCGTCCCGATTCGTAAAAACCGAAGTATACGTCATGAAAATACGAATTTTACTGAACTATCGGCGTCTCTAGAATGCACGGCATCAGGCGCCATGCGCCGCCGGAATTTTCAAGCGAGGACACCATGCTGCAACTCAAATCCATCGGCACCCCGTTGGTGCTGGCCTTGGCCCTGTTCACCCTGGCAGGTTGCGACCAGGCCGAGAAATCTGCCCAGCAGATGCTCGACCAGGCCGCGCAGTCGGCCAAGCAGGCCATCGACGATACCAACAAGGCTGCCCAGCAGGCGTTGAGCGATGCCATCGGCAGCGAAGGGCAGAAGCCCAAGGATGCCGAGAAAAAAGAACAAACCCAGGACATTTGACCCCAACCGCCGCTGCAGGATCTGAACAATGGAATATTTGCTGGAACTCGCCGCTAGCCCTACCGCCTGGGTTGCCCTGGCTACGCTGGTGGCCATGGAAGTTGTACTGGGTATCGACAACCTGATCTTCATCTCGATCCTGACCAACAAGCTGCCGGTGGAGTACCGCTCCAAGGCACGGCGTATCGGCATCAGCATGGCCTTGGTCATGCGCCTGGCCTTGCTCAGCACGGTGGCCTGGATCGTCCAGTTGACCGACCCGGTGTTCGAAGTGTTCGGCAACGCCTTCTCGTGGAAGGATGTGATCCTGATTGCCGGTGGCCTGTTCCTGCTGTGGAAGGCGACCAAGGAGATTCACGAAAGCGTCGACCCGCACGGTGCCAAGGAAGAAGCCAAGGTTGGCTCGACCGTTACCCTGGGCTTTGCTGCGGCAATCTTCCAGATCCTGCTGCTGGACATCGTCTTCTCGGTCGACAGCATCATCACCGCCGTGGGTATGACCGAGCACCTGCCGATCATGATCATTGCCGTGATCACTGCGGTGATCGTAATGATGGTGGCCGCCGACCCGCTGGCCAACTTCATCAACGACAACCCGACCGTCGTGATGCTGGCCCTGGGCTTCCTGATCATGATCGGTATGACGCTGATCGCCGAAGGGTTTGGCGCTCATGTACCGAAGGGTTATGTGTATGCCGCCATGGCGTTCTCGACGGCTATCGAGATCCTCAACATCCTGGCGCGTCGGGCGCGTTTGAAGCGTGAGGCAGCTGAAGGTTGATATAAAAGCGGGGCGCATTGCGCCCCATTCGCCGGCAAGCCCGCGAATGGGCTTTAGTAAATTTTGAGGTCAGTGCACCCCGGCATGCCGCCGCGCCCGCCTTATTGGCTGTGGCTTGGCCAGGGGCTGCGGTGGCAGGTGGTGATGTTGTGCATGACGCCGCACAATGCGCAGTACACCCCACAGCATGGCGGCTGCAACGCTTAGCCACATGCCTACCAGCATGAGAATTGCCATGGTCAGGCTCATCTGTGCCTCCATCTCTACGGCAAGCCTTCGATTGGCCAGCGCTTGCCTTCCAGACACTGCTTTAGTCTAGCCCTTCGCCTGTGACGTTCCATCGAACAAAGGTCTATCTCTGGGGCCGATTCGCTCTAAGCCGTTGTCGGACTATACCCGCGCCGCTGTCGGACCTATGATCGGTGGCCAGAGCCGGGCGCTGCCTGCCTGGCGTTGGAACAAGCGAGTGTCCATGGAGCAACATTCCGTCAAAACCGCCTACCGACGGCTGCTGGCCGCCTGTCTGATGGCTGCCACCCTGGCCGGTTGTGCCAGCGCACCGCCTGCCAACCTCAAGGGCTTGCCTCAGCGAGTGGAGATCAGCAGCGTGCCGTTCTACCGTGGCAACGCCAACCACAGCGGGGCTATGGCACTGGCGGCCGTGCTGTCGCAACAGGGGGCTCCGATCACACCGGGGCTTCTGGACAAACCGTTGAACCTGCCCCAGGGCGCCGAAGCGCTGGATACCGGTATCCCCCGCGTGGCGCGGGACTACGGCATGGTGGTATACCCGCTGGACAAACAACTGGACGCGCTGTTGACCCAAGTGGCGGCGGGCAACCCAGTGCTGCTGCGTTACGAGGAAGGTTCGGCCTGGTGGGGTGAGCCGCGTTATGCGGTGCTGATCGGTTATGACCGTTACAAGCAGCGGGTGTTGTTGCGCTCGGGCATGCACCGGCGGCAGGTGATGGCATTCGATGAGTTTGCCTCGGCGTGGGCGAAGCAGGGGAGCTGGGCGGTGCTGGTGCAGCCACCGCGACAATTGCCGGCCCAGGTGGATCGCCAGCGCTGGTTGATGGCTGCCGATGAGCTGGCCAAGGCGGGGCAGGAAGTTGCAGCGAAACAGGCGGTGAATAGCCTGAACAAATGAAATGGCCTGAACCGGCCCTATCGCCGACAAGCCTGCCCCCACAGAAATTGCACATTCGAAAATGGTGCGGTTCCTGTGGGGGCAGGCTTGCCGGCGATAGGGTCAGGCCTGTTTACATCAGAAGCCCAGACGATCGCGCAGGCTGTAGTACCAGGCACCGATGGCGCTGAACGGCACGCGCAGCATCTGGCCACCCGGGAATGGGTAGTGCGGCAGGCCGGCGAAGGCGTCGAAACGCTCCGCCTGGCCGCGCAGGGCTTCGGCCAGTACCTTGCCCGCCAGGTGGGTGTAGGTCACGCCGTGGCCCGAGCAACCCTGCGAGTAATAGATGTTGTCGCCGATACGGCCAACCTGTGGCAGGCGCGACAGGGTCAGCAGGAAGTTGCCGGTCCAGGCGTAATCGATCTTCACGTTCTTCAGCTGCGGGAAGGCCTTGAGCATCTTCGGACGGATGATCGCCTCGATGTTGGCCGGGTCACGCGCGCCGTACACCACGCCACCGCCGAAGATCAGGCGCTTGTCGCTGGTCAGGCGGTAGTAGTCGAGCAGGTAGTTGCAGTCCTCGACGCAGTAGTCCTGCGGCAGCAGGGTGCGTGCCAGTTCTTCGCCCAGCGGCTCGGTGGTGATCACCTGGGTGCCGCATGGCATGGACTTGGCGGCCAGCTCTGGCACCAGGTTGCCCAGGTAGGCGTTGCCGGCAACGATGATGAACTTGGCGCGGACTTTGCCCTGCGGGGTGTGAACGACCGGGTTGGCACCACGTTCGATGCGTACCGCCGGGGTTTGTTCATAGATGATGCCACCCAGCGACTCGACTGCAGCCGCTTCGCCCAAGGCCAGGTTCAATGGGTGGATGTGGCCGCCGCTCATGTCGAGCATGCCGCCGACGTAACTGTCACAGGCAACCACTTCGCGGATGCGCTTCTGGTCCATCAGCTCCAGCTGATTGTGGCCAAAACGTTCCCACAGGCGCTTTTGCGACTCCAGGTGGCCCATCTGCTTGCTGGTGATGGCGGCGAACACGCCACCGTCTTTCAGGTCGCACTGGATGTTGTATTTGGCCACGCGCTCACGAATGATGCGGCCGCCTTCGAAGGCCATATGGCCCAGCAGTTGCGCCTGCTTGGGGCCAACGGTGCGTTCGATGACGTCGATGTCGCGGCTATAGCTGTTGACGATCTGGCCGCCGTTGCGGCCCGACGCGCCGAAGCCGACCTTGGCCGCTTCGACGATGCTCACCTTGAAGCCGTTCTCGAGCAGGAACAGGGCGCTGGACAGGCCGGTGTAGCCGGCGCCGATGATGCATACATCGGTTTCCACCTCACCCTGCAGCGCCGGACGTGGCGGCACCGGGTTGGCCGAGGCGGCGTAGTAGGACTGGGGGTAGGGGGTGTTAGCCATGCTGCAGGAACCTCGTGTTTTATATTTTTAACGAATGTACCGATGCTATCAATAATAATAAACACCCGCTAGTCGTCTGGTGAAAATCCTTTACGGGGCGCTTGTCGGCCGTCCTTATATAAAGAGTTTAAGATTCAGTAGCTTAGCGCGAAAAAAAGTGTTGACAGGGTTTTTGGAATGCGTAGAATGCGCACCACACGACAGGCACATAGCTCAGTTGGTTAGAGCACCACCTTGACATGGTGGGGGTCGTTGGTTCGAGTCCAATTGTGCCTACCAAATCGAAGAAGGGGTGATCCGCAAGGGTCACCCCTTTTTTCATTGGGCTCGCGACCGGCCCGAGTCGCAAATAGACTCCTCGTGCACGAACCCCGAAAGTTTTTGATTTTTATCAAAAAAAAGCTTTACAGGTACGCATTCGATCACTAATATGCGCACCACACGACAGGCACATAGCTCAGTTGGTTAGAGCACCACCTTGACATGGTGGGGGTCGTTGGTTCGAGTCCAATTGTGCCTACCAAATCGAAAAAGGGCGATCAGCAATGATCGCCCTTTTTTCATTTGCGCACGAAGCAGCGTGTAACGTTTGGTCGCGGTTCGGGTATGGCCCGCCATGCTAGAATCCGCCCCTTCGAATCTGGAGGTACACGCGTGCGCAAACTGGCTGTGGTAATGGCAGTGCTCGCCCTGGCGGGCTGTGAGAACGAGGTCGAAGGCGTGCACAAGCAGGTGGCCGAACACTTGCACAACCCCAAGACTGCCAAGTTCGGCAACGTACGGATCGACACCCAGGGCACCATTTGCGGCCAGGTCCGCGGCAAGGACGATGCCGGGCAATACGAAGCCTATCGCAGCTATGTGGCGATCAAGCGCGATGGCCAGTACGACATCATCGTCGACGACACCGGCAACAACCTGCGTATCCGCGAGCTTTGCGGCGGTGCCGACCTGCAGCGACGTGCCGAAGCGCTCTCCGACCAGCCGGCGCCCCAGGGTTGGGATGTGGAAGTGGTGCAGGGCGCCAACATGGGCGCGCTGAGCGACATGACCGCACGGCTGATCGAGAAGGGCATCCCATCTTCGGTGGAGTACCGCGACGGCAAGCCGGTGGTGCTGATGGGGCCGTTCCCGACCCGCGAAGAGGCCCAGGCGCGCCGGGACGAGGTGATGGCCAAGCTGGGTACCGATTCGGTGGTCATTCAGCACGGCGCAGCACGCTAAGCCTATGCCGAAGTGTTGGCGGCCTGGCCTGTACTAGACATTGTTCACACAAGTTTGGCTATGCTTGGGTTGGGAGATGCCAGACGGGGAGGGCCTCATGTCTACACTGGAGCGGGCCATTGCCGTGGCCGCCAGGGCGCATGAAGGGCAATACGACAAGGGTGGGGCGGCTTATATCCTCCACCCGTTACGCGTGATGATGCGGGTTGCCACGCCCGAGCAACGGATTGTCGCGGTGCTTCACGATGTGATCGAAGATACCCCGCTGACCCTGTCCGACCTGGCGCGCGAGGGCTTCGCGCTGAAAATCCTTGCCGCGTTGCTGGCGCTAAGCCGCCGCGAGGGCGAGGCCTACCAGGACTTCGTGGTGCGCCTGGGCGATGACCCGCTGGCGCGCACCGTCAAGTTGGCCGACCTGGCCGACAACAGTGACCTCTCACGCATTCCCTGCCCAAGCCCCGCTGACCTGGCGCGGCTGGCCCGCTATCGGGAAGCCAGCGCCTACTTGCAGGCGCTGGTGTGAGGCTCAGCCACAGGCCTTGAGGTTGACCGGCCCGACAAACGCGTTGCCCCGCCCCATCACGCAGGCCACTCGCTGGTTGCGTTGCTGCTCCCAGGCTTGCGGCGGGTAGGTCTTGTTCCAGGCCTCGAACAGCTGGCGGTCCTGGCTGGACAACCGCAGGTTGTACTGCTGGCTCATGTAGAAGTAGGTGCGCGCGATCATGCCGCGGATCGAAGGGCGCGGCATCACCTTCTTGGCCTTGAAGTCGACCTGGGTCAGGCAACGGCCGTACTGGCCGCGTTGTTCGGGCAGCCAGCCGAAACTGAAATTGCTGCGGTCGCCGTTGACCTCGCCGATGCTGGGCACCAGGTTGTGCAGGTCAGCTTCGGCGCGCTTGTACACGTCGTCATGCTGCGAGCACTGCTTGCGCCCGCCGGCCTGCCAGCACTGGCGCTGATGGCCGATCTGCCATGCCGGTACGATGTGCTCCCATTCGATGCGCGAGGCGCGCTGGGCATTCTTGCGCGGGGCATAGCCACAGGACGCCAGGTCGACCTTGTTGCCCTTGTATTTGCAGCCGCAATAAAACTCGGTCGATTGCGGCGCATACAGCTTCCAGGCGACCTTCTTGGCCTCCTGGAAGGTACGCGGGGCGTCGGCTTGAACAAAGGGGGCGGTCAGCAGCAGGCAGGTTGCAGCGAAAAGCGAAAGTCTCATGCGTGGTCAGTCTTCCTTCGGCACGGTCCAGAAAATCTGCACGCCGCCATCGTCCCGGTGGGCGAGGGTGACGTTGTCGTTCTCGGCGATTTCCTCGAGCAGCGTCTCCCAGTCATCCGGGCTTTCCTGTTCCAGGCGGAAGATCAGCGCCGCACGGCTGCGCTGGGCGGTGGGGCTGTTGATGATCTTCTGGATGCGTACACCCAGCTGTTCATAGCTGCTCGGGGTGGCAGAGGCGGTGCTGGACACAGGGAATTCCTTATTTTGCTGTATGTGCATACAGTATTTCACTGTAAGTAAAATCGCAACAGCTTGCCAGAGGAAATCCAGCGTTAGCCCGTCATGGCGTTCGCGCTGGCGCTGCTGGTCTGGTGTAATACCGGCAATTTCCGGAAGCTGCGCATGTATCGATTTCTTTTTCGTGTTCCCTCATCTACAAGCCTGGCCCTGCTGTTTGCAGGTGGCATGAGCGCCAATAGCGTTGCCAGGGCCCATTCGCCCGATGTCGTCGTCATGGATCCGCTGGTGGTTACCGGCGCCTACGCGCCCACCAGCAGCTTTGACCTGCCGTTTTCGGTCGATACCGTTGACCTGTCCCACGGCACTGATGGCCAGCTTGGCGTCAACCTGTCGGAAGTGCTGAGCAAGGTGCCCGGCCTGGTGGTGCAGAACCGGCAGAACTATGCCCAGGACCTGCAGATTTCCTCACGGGGCTACGGTGCCCGTTCAGCGTTCGGTGTGCGCGGTATCAAGTTGCTGAGCGATGGTATTCCTGCCAGTACCCCCGACGGGCAAGGGCAGGCAGCCACGCTGAACCTGGACGTGGCCGAGCGCATCGAGGTGCTGCGTGGCCCGGCTGCGACGTTGTATGGCAGCAACGCCGGTGGCGTGATCCAGATGTTCACCCGCGACGGGCAGGGCCCGGCCCGCGTTGGCGCTGAAACCACGTTCGGCAGTGACGGCTTCAACAAGAATCACCTGTCCGCCGAGGGCGGTAACGACACCGCCGGTTTCGTGCTGGATGCCTCGCGCATGGACACCGATGGTTACCGCGACCACAGTGCAGCACGCCGCGACCAGACGTTCGCCAAGGTCAATTTCAAGCCCGACGACGACTCGCGCATGGCGCTGATCTACAGCAGCCTGGAGCAGAACGACACGCAGGACCCGCTGGGGCAGAAGTGGGATGCCTACAAGCACGACCCTCGTTCTACCGCGGTCGAGGCAGAGAAATACAACACGCGTAAAAGCATCGATCATCAACAGCTGGGCATGAACTACGAGCGCTATTTCGGTGATGCCACATTGCAGTTCAACCTGTACGCGGGGCGACGCAGTGTTGTGCAGTACCTGTCCATATCAGAAAAAGCACCTTCAAACGTGCAGCGTGGTGGCGGAGTCGTTGACTTCGACCGCGAATTCCACGGCGGCACCCTGCGCTGGATCCAGCCGGTTGTCGAGGTGCCCGGTAACCTCACGTTCACCGTCGGCGCCGATTACGACCAGAGCACGGATGACCGCCGCGGCTACCAGAACTTCAGCGGCGACCAGTTGGGCGTCAAGGGCGAACTGCGCCGCGACGAGCAGGACACGGCCACCAGCCTGGACCCCTACCTGCAGGCGCACTGGGAAATCGGCAACTGGACCAGCGAACTGGGGCTGCGCTACAGCACCATGAAAATGCGCGTCGATGACCATTACCTGGCCAACGGTGATTCGAGTGGTTCGAAGACGTACCAGCAGGCCACCCCGTCGCTGTCGGTGATGTATGCGTTCACCCCCGACCTGCGCGGCTACGCAAGCGTTGGTAAAGGTTTCGAAACCCCCACGCAGGCCGAAATGGCCTATGCGCCGGGCGAGGTCGAACGTTTCAACTTCGGGCTCAAACCTGCCACCAGCATGCAGTATGAAGTGGGTGTGAAGTATCGCCTGGGCGAACGCACGCGCTTGAATGCGGCGGTGTATGAAATTCAAACCGATGACGAAATCGTCGTTGCCAACGCTACGGCTGGCCGCACCAGTTATCGCAATGCAGGGCGCACGACAAGACGCGGTTTCGAGGCGAGCCTGCAGAGTGACCTGGGCGAGCAATGGCAGACCACGGTGGTGTACACCCGCACCGATGCGCGCTATGCCGAAGATGTCAGTTCGGCCATCGAACGTGGCAACCGGCTGCCGGGTGTGCCGCTCGACAACCTGTATGGCGAGCTGGTGTGGAAACCCGTTCCGTCGGTCAGCATGGGGGTAGAAGGGCAATACCGCAGCAAGGTGTATGTGGACGACAGCAACAACGCCAAACCGGCACCTGCGTATGCCGTATTCAACTGGCGGACGCGTTTCGAACAGCACGTTGGGCCCTGGACGTTCCATCAACTGGTGCGTTTGGACAACCTGTTCGACCGGCAGTATGTGGGGTCGGTGATCGTTGGCGACAGCAACGGGCGTTATTACGAGGCAGCGCCTGGGCGATCGTGGTATGCGGGGGCGGGGTTGGAGTACCAGTTCAGATAGCTTCGTGGCCATCTTGGGTGTCGCTCTACGCGGCGATGATGCTGGGGGCGCGAAGCGCCCCCCTCTATCTCCCTTCGGGACTGGCGCGCAGGGCACCATTGGGTAGGCTGTACACCGAGTACAGCACGTTCATCCACCCTGGCGTGTTAGTTCACGCGAAGCGCTCGAAGCGGTAAGGGCTTGGGTCAATCAGGGGTGCAGCCTGGG
The DNA here is from genome assembly GCF_001320885.1 of Pseudomonas sp. NBRC 111140. Taxonomy (NCBI): domain Bacteria; kingdom Pseudomonadati; phylum Pseudomonadota; class Gammaproteobacteria; order Pseudomonadales; family Pseudomonadaceae; genus Pseudomonas; species Pseudomonas sp. NBRC 111140. The sequence goes on along the minus strand of NZ_BCBQ01000006.1, from coordinate 28,603 downwards.
ATACCAGGTCCGCCGCCAACTGGCCGGCAGCGGGCGAGGTGCCGAAGCCATGCCCGGAAAAACCGGTGGCCAGGGTCAGGCCTGGGATGCTGGCCACCGGGCCGATTACCGGGTTGGAGTCGGGGGTGACGTCAATCGTGCCAGCCCAGGCGCTGGCGATGCGTGCCTGTTCGAATACCGGCCAGGCCGCTTTGAGGTTGCGCATGGCCTCGTCGTTGAGTGCTGGGTTGGCGTGTGGGTCTTGTACCCTTACGCGCTCGAAAGGGGTCACATCCGTGGCTTTCCAACGCCGGGCCAGGGCCAGGTCCTTGAAGAAGTATTTGCCAAAGCTGATGCGCAAAAAGTCCCGCTGCGCACGCAGCTGGGGCAGGTAACGCTTGCCCAGCAGCAGGTGGTCGAGGGTGAGGAAAGCATCCAGTGCGCCGCGCTGGGTGATGATGTAACCGCCGTCCTTGTGCTTGCGAAACGAAAAGTCCGGTGCGCCGACGGCGATATCGGTAGGCCCGTCCATTGGCTCGGTGCGCAGCACGGAACAGGTCAGCGGCAAGGTCGGCAGGTTGATGCCCAGGTTGCCGAGGAACTTGCGCGACCATAGGCCACCGGCCAGCAATACCTGGTCGCAGCGGATTTCGCCTTGCTCGGTGACCACCCCGCTGATACGGCCGGTTGCGGTGACCAGCGTACGCACCGCGCAGTTCTCCACCACTACCGCGCCTTTGGCAATGGCCGCACCGGCGATGGCGCTGGCGGCCAGCGTCGGCTCTGCGCGGGCATCGGAGGGTGTGAAGATGCCGCCTGCCCAATCCGCCCGACCACCCGGCACTTTCTGGGCGATTTCACGCGCGCTCAGCAGGCGCGAATCAAGGCCCAGCGCCTCGACACTTTTAAGCCAGCCTTCATGCATGCCCATCTGCGTGTCGTTGCGGCCGATGAACATGATGCCCGCCTGGCGATAGCCAACGTCGCTGCCTACGCGCGCTGGCATCTCGGCCCACAGCCGGTCGGCCGCCAGTGCCAGGGGGATGTCGTGGGCGTGACGGTTGGTCTTGCGCACCCAGCCCAGGTTGCGCGACGACTGCTCGCCAGCGATGCGCCCCTTTTCCAGCACCACCACCGGTATGTTGCGCTCGGCGAGCGTCAGTGCGGCAGTCAGGCCGATGATGCCGCCACCGATGATTACCACAGTCGTGGCGGCGGGGTGGCGGGTGCTGGTTTGCACGGGGGCGATCGTGGGAGACATGGCTTTACTCATTGTGGTTCGGGCAGAGGAGTGCTCAGCGGCAGCCAGCGGTTTTACTGGCCAAGGCGGATCAGGGTCACTTGCGCTTGCCCCGCACCGCGGTAGGCAGTGACTTCCAGCTCGACCTTGTACACGGTGGAGCCCAACGGCGGGCAGGTGACCGTGGTGGCCGGGTCGATGCCGCGGAACTTCTGGCCGATCACGTCCATGACCTGCGGCACATCGGCCGGGTCCTGAATGAATACCCGCGAATTGATGACGTCGGCCAGGCTGGCATCGACCGCGGCCAAGGCGGTTTCGATATTGGCGAACACCTGGTGGGTCTGTTCGATCACGTCCTCCGGGATCAGCTGGGTCTGCGGGTTGCGCCCGGCGGTGTTGGAAACGTGAATCCAGTTGTCCACCGCCACCAGGCGGGAGTAGCTGGCCATGTCTTCGAATTTGGAGCCGGTTTTCAGTTTGGTGATCTGTGTCATGGGTTTTGCCTCGTTGTCCGGTAATGGGTGAATCAGCTGAGAACGGGGGTTTCCCAAAGGTTGAGCTTCACGCCGATGCCTTGCTCCAGCGCCTTGCGGTACACCACGGTGCCCCAGGCCACATCCTCGACAGGCATGCCGCCTACCGACATCAGGATGATTTCGTCGTCATGCAGACGCCCTGGTGCGTCGCCGCTGATGATCTTGCCGATGTCTTCCACCTGCTCGGCGGCCAGCTTGCCTTCGTGAATCATGTCCATGAAACGCACGCCCACCAGCGGCACGTGGTTATGCGCAGGCTTGGGCAGTTCTTCGAACCAGGCCTCGTAAAGGCCGGTGTTGTCGACCACCTTGCGCACGTCGTCCTGCTCCATGCCGGCATCGATGCTGCACGGGGCTGGCATCGCCAGGAATGCGCCAGGCTTGACCCATTCGCGACGCACCAGGGGGTACTGGCTGGGGTCGCCCACTTCGCCCGAGCTGCAGTAGGTGACCAGGTCGGAGCCGCGTACCACCTCTTCCAGGGTTTCAACCACCTGCACGTTGACGATTTGCGGGAAGCTGGCTTTGACCCAGGCGACGAAGGCATCCAGGTTTTTCTGGCCGCGGCCCTTGATCTTGATGGTGTCGATCAGTGGGCAGACAGCCATGAACGCGGCGACCGTGGTTTTGCCCATCACCCCCGGGCCGGCCAGGCCGATGACCTTGGCGTCCTTGCGCGCCAGGTGGCGGGCACCTACGCCTGGGATGGCGCCGGTACGGTAGGCCGACAGCAGGTTGGCCGACATGTGCGCCAGTGGCGCGCCAGTGTCGGCATCGTTGAGGGTGAACATCAGGATCGAGCGGGGCAGGCCTTTCTCGCGGTTGGCGATGTTCGAGCCGTACCACTTGGCGCCGGCGGTCTGGAAGTTGCCGCCGAGGTAGGCTGGCATCGCCATCATGCGCCGGTCGGCGGTGGGCTTGGGCATATTGGGGAAGGGCGAGTGCTCGGGGAAGGTGATCATCGCACCGTGCGAGTCGCTGTTCGGGCCGGCCATGCGGTAGTCGCCCTGGTACAGCAAGCCGAACATCTCTTCCATGGTGTCGACACAGGCGCGCATGTCGGTGACGCCGGCGCGGATCATGTCCTGCTCGGACAGGTAGATGAAGTCAATTCTGGTATCGAGGGTCATAGCGGGTCTCGCAGGGCTGGCTGCCATCGGATTTATTGTTGGTATCGAGGCAGCCAGTTTCGCTAACGACTGGTAGGTCGTCTTGTGCCTGCCTGCCAGCCGAGTTGACCGTCAGTGCCAGGGCTTCAATGGCCAGCGAGCGAGAAGCTGGCGGGGGTATCGCGCAGGCTGAGAGCGGTCAGCAGGCACACCACCAAGGTGCACAGGGCCAGCAGCGCGGCCCAGGCGGTCGGGCCGTGGTCGAGCACCACGGCGGCCAACGGGGCTGCGCCGGCAGATGCAGACAGCTGGATAGCGCCCAGCAGCGCTGCGGTGGAGCCCAACGCCTTGTCTTGCGAGGCCATGACCAGCGACATCAGCGTCGATTCGGCTATGCCCAGGCCGAACAGCGCCACCACCATGCCGCCAGCCACACCCGGCAGCCCCAGGCCGGTCAGCGCACCGAGCAGGCTGATGCAGGCGCCGCCAGCCATGCATAGCACGCCCAGGCGGGTCAGGGTATTCAAGCCCAGGCGGCTGATCAGGCGGCTGGCGGCCATGGCGCCAAACAGGATCGATACCCCGGTAGCGCCGAACAGCAGGCCGAAGGCCTGGGCGCTCAGGCCGTAGTGGGCCTGGTACACCAGGGTGGCACCGCCGATGTAGGCGAACAGGAAGAAGAACACCGCGGCCACTGCCAGGGTCGGGCGCAGGAAGCGGCGGTCGGCCAGAATGGCCAGGTAGGTACGGCAGGCGTGGCCCAGGCGCAGCGGTTCGCGTTTGCCCGGGGGCAGGGTTTCCGGCAGGTTCAGCAGGCTGTTGAGCAGCACCGCCAGCCCCATACCGGCGAGTACCAACATCACCGCGCGCCAGCCGAAATGCGCGTCGATCACGCCGCCCAGGGCCGGTGCCAGGATCGGTGCCACACCTTCGATGGTCATCAGCAGGGCGAACAGTTTGGTCGCGGCAACGCCCTGGCTCACATCACGCACCATGCTCATGATCACGACCAGGGTCAGCGCGCTGCCCAGCCCCTGGAAGAAGCGCAGCATGATCAGGGTGTCGAGGCTGGGGGCCGCGGCTGCGCCGAGTGAGCAGAGGATGAACAGCAGCAGGCCGGCCAGCAGCGGTTTGCGCCGGCCATAGGCGTCGACGATGGGGCCGAAGATCAGCTGGCCGGCGCCCATGGCCAGCAGGAAGAAGGTCAGCGTCAGCTGCACACGCGTGAAACTGGCCTGATAGTGGCTGGCGATTTCCGGCAGGCTCGACAGGTACATGTCGACGGCGGAAGGGCCGAGTGCGCCAATCAGGCCGAGGCCCAGGGCGAAGCTGAAACGTATTGGGGGAGAGGGATCTGCGTGCATGGTCTTCTCTGTCTGTTTTTTCGCCTACCGATCGGTAGGTTGGCGAATCTTATTTGCCCAATCAGAGAAGGTCAAACGCTTCTGGAAGTCAGTCACCCATCCCTGTGGGAGCGGGCATGCCCGCGAACACCGGCAAAGCCGGTGCCATACACCGAGTCGCCTTCTTCGCGGGCATGCCCGCTCCCACGGGTATTCCGAAAGCCTATAGTGGTTGCTTTAGAACGGCACGGCCACGGTCAGCTGGCTGTACACGTTGGTGCCGTTGCCGCCGACCTGATTGCCACCGTTGCTTTCATCCTTGCGTGGCTGGTACAGGCCCACCAGCGGGCTGATGATCAGGTGGTCGTTGACTGCCCATTCCACATACAGGTCCAGCTCCCTGGCATCGAGGTTGAGGCTATCGCGGGTGCGTACGGTGTCGAAATCGAAGTACAGCGCGCCAACCGTGAGGTTTTCCAACGGCGTCGCCTTCACGCCCACATGGTGGATGCCGGTATTGCTGTTGAACGGGCCGGCGTAGTTGGCGGCGACTTCGCCCTGGAACCAGGTGCCATAACCGGAGGACAAGCCGCTGAACAGCGAGTCCCAGCCGGCTGAGTAGCGGGTGTAGCGGTAGGTGATCGACGGTGCCCAGGGCAGGTCGGCGAAGGTGTAGCCGGCCTGCAGGTACCAGGCTTGCTCGGGGCCGTCGGTCTTGTCCTGCCAAGCGTACTCAAAGGCGAAGCTGGCATTGTCGATGCCGGCGCTGCCTTCGCCGCGCAGGCTGTACACGTCCATGCCTTCGCGGGCTTTCTGGAACTCGCTGGCCCACTGGTCGGCGACGTCGATGCCGTGAATCCAGGTCAGCCCCAAAGTGCCCAGGGCGTGGGTGTAGTCCAGCGTGCCAGCGGCCAGTTCGGTTTCGGCCTGGGCGCGGTTGTCGGATTTCAGCCACAGCAGGCTGCCATGCAGGCCATCGCTGCCACCCAGGCGCAGCATGGCGGTGCGGTCGAAGGCATGGCGGGCGGCCAGATAGTAGGCACCACCCCGATCGAGGGCGCCGTCGGCCACGCCATTACCGAGGTTCGGGCCGTCGTCGTTGATCAGGAAACCACTGCCCAGGCGAATGGTCTGGCGGCCTGCGGAAAGGTCCACGCCATCCTTGCCCAATACCGGGAACAGATCGCCTGAGCGCCAACCCAGGAAGGCGTCCTCGATCTTGGTGGTGCGTTCCGAACCATCGGTATTGCCGGCCGCATCGCCGTCGCCCCAGGTGGCCGAGCTTACCCAGTTCAGGCTGCCATACAGCGTGCCGTTGCCGGCCAGGCCCTGGTCACCGCTGAGGCCATACTTGATGAAGCCTTCGCGCCAGGTCGAGCCGCCCGTGGTGCCGTCGTAGTTCTTGCGGCTATTGAACATGCCCCATACCGCCAGCATGTCGGCGTTCAGGTGGCTGTCCTCGTCGGCGTACAGCTCAACGGCCGGCGCGGCCTGGCTGGCCAGCAAGGTTGCCAGTGCCAGGCTGGACAGCGTCTGTGGTTTGACCATTTGCACATCCCTCGTTTTTCTCGGCCGCCTGCAAGGCGGCCCTTGTTGTTCGGGGGCACCCTCGGTCTGGCGAGGGGCCATCGCGGTTGGCGGCGATGGCCTATTAGGGCGTGTGCGGTAGGGCGGGGTCTTGTTCGTGGCTGCCAAGGCGTTTGCACGCCTTGGCCAAGGGGTGTGGTCAGTAGCGAATCATCACCGACTTGAGTTCGGTGAAGTCATCGATGAACGCCGAGCCGAACTCGCGGCCAACGCCGGATGCCTTGATGCCACCAAACGGCACAGCCGGGTCGAGTAGTGTGTGCATGTTCACCCACAGGGTGCCGGCCTGGATTTGCGGGATCATGCGCATGGCCTTGCCCAGGTCGTTGGTCCACAGGCTGGCACTGAGGCCGTAGGGCGAGGCGTTCATCAACTGCAGCAGCTCGTCTTCGTCGTCATACGGCAGGAAGGTCGCCACCGGGCCAAAGGTTTCCTGGTTGAGCAGGGTGTCGTTGGCCGACCTGGCGAGGATTACCGTAGGTTCGACAAAGCAACCGGGGCCTTCGCCCAGCTTGCCGCCATGGATGATTTGGCTACCTTCGGCGCGCGCAGTGGCGAACAGTTCCGCCAGCTTCTGCTGGTGTGGCTTGTTGGCCACCGGGCCGAACTGAGTGGATTCGTCCAGCGGCGAGCCGATCTTCAGTTGGCCCAGGCGCTGGGACAGCGCGTCCAGCAACGGGTCGATGCGCGAACGGTGCACGTAGAAGCGTTCGCCAGCCGCGCAGATTTGCCCCGAGTGCAGGAAGCCGGCTTCGATGATGCCGTCCACGGCCTTGTCGGCTGCCACGTCGGGCAGGAAGGCCACCGCATTCTTGCCACCCAGTTCCAGTGTCGCCCGGGTCAGCTTGGCACCCATGGCAGCCTGGCCGACGGCGATGCCGGTTGGGACCGAGCCGGTGAATGAAACTTTGTCGGTACCGGCGTGCTCGATCAGTGCCTTGCCCACCAGGCCGCCACCGGTCAGCACGTTCAGCGCCCCAGCCGGCAGGCCGGCTTGTGTGGCCAGTTCGGCGATGCGCAGCAGCGTCAGTGGGGTAAATTCACTCGGCTTGAGGATGATGCTGCAGCCGGTGGTCAGGGCCGAGGCCAGCTTCCAGATGGCGATCATGGTGGCGAAGTTCCACGGCACGATGCCCACCACCACGCCGATCGGCTCGCGCAGGGTGAAGGCACTGTAGCGCTCACCGGCGAACGAGGGCAGCGACGGGGTGATGGTCTGGCCGGTGATCTTGGTGGCCCAGCCGGCGTAGTAGCGCAGGAAGTGCGCGGCCTGCTCTACTTCGAAGGCGCGGGAGATACCAATCAGTTTGCCGGACTGCACAGTTTCCAGCTGCGCCAACTCTTCGCGGTGGGCTTCCAGCAGGTCGGCCAGCTTGAACAGCACCGCCGCGCGGGCGGCGGGGCTGGTGTGCGACCAGGTGGCAAAGCCTTGGCGCGAGGAGCTGACGGCATGGTCGACATCGGCCTGGTTGGCGTCGGCGATGTGGGCGATGGTCTGGCCGTTGGCTGGGTTGACCACGGCGATTGTCGACGACGACTGGCTGGCGAGGTGCTGGCCGTGGATGAACACGCCATGCTCGCGGGCCAGGAAGGCCGTGACGGCAGGTAGGAGGGTGATGTCGCTCATGCAAACTCCGGGGCAGGTGGCCAAAGCTTGCAGCTTAGTGAGCGGGGCAGAGCGGTTCTTGTGCCTGCGTGACAGGGGCATGACTGTGGCTGCCAAGCGATGAGTCAGCCTTGCGCGATCCCTTGTAGGAGCGGCCTTGTGTCGCGATCGGGCTGCGCAGCAGCCCCCGTTTTTTGCATCACAGCCAATATCGCCGGGGCCGCTTTGCGGCCCGATCGCGACACAAGGCCGCTCCTACAGGGGCATCGCCAGGCTCTGGAGCTGATTGCTGGCAGGCAGCAACAAGCCCGGCGGCAGCCATCGGCAAGACGGCATGCCACCTGCAGCGCACAGTAATCACTCGTTCAACGCCACAAAAACAAGCCGGGGCATAACGATGTCACTCAATAACAAGCTCACCGAGCACCTCAACCGCGGCACGGTCGGTTTCCCCACCGCACTGGCCAGCACCGTCGGGCTGATCATGGCCAGCCCGGTGATCCTCACCGCAACCATGGGCTTTGGCATCGGCGGCAGCGCCTTCGCTGTGGCCATGGTCATGGCCGCACTGATGATGCTGGCGCAATCCACCACCTTTGCCGAGGCGGCGTCGATCCTGCCGACCACGGGCTCGGTGTACGACTACATCAACTGCGGCATGGGCCGCTTCTTCGCCATCACCGGCACACTGTCGGCCTACCTGATCGTGCATGTGTTCGCCGGTACCGCCGAAACCATCCTGTCGGGGGTGATGGCGCTGGTGAACTTCGAGCACCTCAACACCCTGGCAGAGTCAGCCGGTGGTTCGTGGTTGCTGGGGGTGTGTTTCGTGGTGGCGTTCGCGGTGCTCAATGCCTTTGGCGTCAGCGCGTTCAGCCGCGCCGAAGTGGTGCTGACCTTCGGCATGTGGACCACCTTGATGGTGTTCGGCGTGCTGGGCCTGATCGCAGCACCTGCGGTGGAGCTGGACGGCCCGTTCGGCGTGTCGCTGGTGGGCACCGACCTGATGACCATCCTGTCGTTGGTCGGCATGGCCATGTTCATGTTCGTCGGCTGCGAGTTCGTCACGCCGCTGGCGCCCGAGCTGCGACGCTCGGCCTGGGTGCTGCCACGGGCCATGGCGCTGGGCCTGTTCGGCGTTGCCAGTTGCATGTTCATCTACGGTGCGGCGATGAAGCGCCAGGTGGAAAACGTGGTGCTGGATGCCGCCAGTGGCGTGCACCTGCTGGACACGCCCATGGCCATCCCGCGCTTCGCCGAGCAGGTGATGGGCGACATCGGCCCGGTGTGGCTTGGTATCGGATTCCTGTTCGCCGGTGCGGCGACCATCAACACACTGATGGCCGGCGTACCGCGCATTCTCTATGGCATGGCGGTCGACGGCGCGTTGCCCAAGGTGTTCACCTACCTGCACCCGCGCTTCAAGACGCCGCTGCTGTGCATTCTGGTGGTGGCGTTGATCCCTTGCCTGCATGCCTGGTACCTGGGTGGCAACCCGGACAACATCCTGCACCTGGTGCTGGCCGCCGTGTGCGCCTGGAGCACCGCCTACCTGCTGGTGACGCTATCGGTGGTGATTTTGCGCATCCGTCGCCCGGACCTGCCGCGTGCCTACCGCTCGCCGCTGTTCCCGCTGCCGCAGATCCTCTCGAGCAGCGGCATCCTGATCGGCATGGCGTTCATCACGCCGCCAGGCATGAACCCCGCCGATGTCTACGTGCCGTTCGCCATCATGCTCGGTGCTACGGCGGCCTACGCGTTGTTCTGGACGCTGTGCGTGCAGAAGGTCAACCCGTTCAAGCCGGCGCGGGTCGAGGATGTGCTTGAGAAAGAATTCGCCGCCGAACCTGGCCACGCCGTGGAGCACCTGCAGCATGATCAGAAGTTTGCGTGAGCACCTGCTGGCGCCTCGGGCGCCTTCAGGTTACCGCCCAGGGGCGACGCTGATGTGCTTGGCGCGCAACCTGGGGCAGCAGGACCTTGCAGTTGCGGGGGTGCTCCACGACCCGGCTCAGGGCTGGCAGGCCAAGGTGCACGAACGCGTCGAGGCCCACCTGCTGATGCACATCGTCACCTGTGAGTTCCAGCTGCAGTTGCCTGCCCCGCAACAAGGCGAGGTCAGCCTGGAGCTGCGCCATACCGGTGCGCTGCGCCGTACCGGCCTTGCCTGCGTGTACCGCAAGGGTGATCGGGCACGCTTCGCTCAGTTGCGCGACCGCTTGCTGCAGCAGACCGCGCTGGTGGCGGCGCTGATGCCGCTGGATTTCAAGCGCCTGAGCCTGGCCTGTCGCGACGGTCAATGGCTGCTGACGCTGGAGCACATGGGCGGCAGCGAAGTGGTCAACCGTATGCCGGCGTTTCGTCGCTACATCCCTATCAGCCCGCAACAGCGGGCGCACCTGATGGCCAGCCTGGCTCAGTTCAGCCGTTTGCTCCCCAGCCTCTGACGCAGCTTGGCACATGCCTTGCTGTGTCTAACGACAAATGATGACAGTTGTGCGTGCATTGATAACATGTTAACAATGTGCGCATAACAACAAATCCTGCGTCGAGGGCAGCCATGCATACTCAACAATCCAACCGTCAGGGGCTGGAACGCTGGACCACGGCCATGCAACAGATCTGTGGCCGTTTCGAGACGGAGCTTGCGTCCAATCACTCGCTGTTCATCGGCGAGGTCTCCACCTTTTCCCGCGCTGGCTTGCCGCTGGCCAACCTGCGCACCAATGCCGGCAACATCCGTCGGCTGGGCGAAAACCCCACGCTCGACGATGACCAGCATTGCTTTCTGGTCAGCCAGCGTGCGGGTCACTCCACTGTATCTCAGGGTGGCCTGCAGGTTAGCCTGGCGCCGGGTGAGCTGCTGCTGATGGATTCGGTCGGGCGTTGTGAAATCACCCCTAGCGGCCTGATCGAGCATGTCTCGCTGGCGCTGTCGCGCGAGCAGGTGCGCAAGTACGTGCAGGGCAGCGGCCCGATGTTCGGCAAGATATCGTCGAGCAACGCCTGCGGGCGCATGCTGCATGTGTTGATGGACCAGCTGTGCAAGGACGGCAACGTCAGCGGTGATGGTGCCCAGGGTGATGCGCTGCAGACCGCCTTCATCGCCTTGCTGGAGCCGGGCTTCGAGCGTAATGGCGAGGCGCCGGGCAACCTTGGGGCATTGAGCGGTGCCAACCTGCGCGGCTATGTGCAACAGGTGATCGACGAGTCGCTGTCACAGCCTGGGCTGACCCCAGCCAACCTTGCCGGGCGCCTTAACATCTCGGTGCGCCACCTGTATCGGCTGTTCGAGGAGGAGGGGGACAGCGTGTGCCGCTACATTCAGCGGGCGCGCCTGATGCGCAGCGCCGATGATCTGGCCAACCCGTTTTTCAAGGGCGAGTCGATCACCTCGATCGCCTACAAGTGGGGGTTTACCGACTCGGCGCATTTCAGCCGTTCGTTCAAGAAGCAGTTCGAACGCTCGCCCAAGGACTACCGGGCTCAGGCCACCGCCAGGTAATGCTTGACGAATGAATCGCTCAACACTTCCCAAAGCACCGGGGTGCCCTTGGTCACGAACCAGGCATCACCGGGCTTGTAGCGGGTGACCTGGCCGGTGGATTCATCGGTCAGCTGGATTTCGCCAGTCACGATCACGGCCTGTTCGTCGAACGGGTAGACCATGCGGAACTTGCCGCGCGTAGTGCCGAAATAAGCACTGCTGACCGCGTCGTCAGGCGCGCCGTAGGTCATTTTGCCAAAGGCTTTCACGTCGCCTTCGAGTATTTCCGAGCCCAAATCGGCAACGCTGCCCCAGGCATCGAGTTCGGATAATTGTACGCCTTGCTTGGCGGCGGTAAGGGTCATGGCAGTTCTCCAGGGTTGAGTCGAACAGGTTCAGCGGCGGCCGTTGAAGTAGCCAGACAGCTGGTGCACGGTCTTGCCGGCGGTGAGCAGCAGCGGGCGCAGGTAGTCCTTGCCGAGGATGCGCGCATGCTTGACCGAACTGACCAGGTCATAGCGCCTGGAGCCTTCGAGCATGCCCTCGGCGAGGATCTTGCAGATGATGTGGCTGGGGGTGACGCCAAAGCCGGAGTAACCCTGCACGTAGAAGGCATTGGGCCGGTTGCCGAGGGTGCCGATTTGCGGAAACAGGTTGGCACTGGTGGCCATTGGTCCGCCCCAGGCCAGGTCGATGCGCACGTTTTTCAGGTAGGGAAAAATCTTCAGCATCAGCGCGCGGTTCCAGGCCTTCAGGTCCAGCGGAACGTGCTCGACGAAGGGGGTGGCGGCGCCGAACAGCAGGCGGTTCTCACGCGTGACCCGGTAGTAGTCGATCACCGGGCGGATATCGCTGTAGGCACCGCGTATCGGGCTGATGCGCTCGATCAGTTCATCCGGCAACGGCTCGGTCATCATCTGGAAGGCATAGGTGTTGATGGTGCGTGCGTGCAGCTCCGGCTCCAGCTTGTTGAGGAAGCTGTCGCACGCCCACAGCAGCTTGCTGGCGCGTACCGAACCGCGGCCGGTGCGTACCTTGATGCGTTCGCCGTAGGTCACTTCCAGGGCCGGGCTGTGTTCGAAGATGCGCGCGCCATGGCTGACCAGCGCCTGTGCTTCGCCCAGCAGCAGGTTCAGTGAATGCACATGGCCACCGCCCATATGCAGCAGGGCGCTGCTGTAGGCATTGCTGCCGATGATCTGGTGCACCTCACTGCCGCCGAGAAAGCGGATTTCGTCGCGGGTGTTGATTGCCTTGAATGCCTTCTCCCACTTGCGCAGGGTTTGTTCCTGGCGGTGGTTGAAGCCCATGTAGCCATAGCCGTGGCAAAAGTCGGCGTCGATGGCGTAGCGGGCGATGCGTTCCTTGATGATGCCTGCGCCCAGCTCGCTGATCTCGAACATTTCCTTCACGCCCTGGTCACCCACGCTGCTGCGGATGTTTTCCAGGTCGTGGCCGATACCTGCCATGATCTGCCCACCGTTGCGCCCGGTACCGCCGTAGCCCAGGTAGCGGGCTTCGAGCACGACCACATTGGCCACACCCTGTTCTGCCAGCTCCAGCGCGGTGTTGATACCGGAGAAGCCACCGCCGATCACCACGACATCGGCTTCGATGTCATTTTCCAGGGTGGGGAAATTCAGGTTGTACTTCTTGGTCGCCGAGTAATACGTGGGGCTCTCGAGGGTGATCATGACGCAGCCTGCTGAATTGGAATTGTGATAGGGCCGTTTGCCGGGCGCTGGCACATGAGGCCATTGAGCGCCTGCCGATCATCAGCTGTCTTGCGCTTGCCTGCCAGCAAGTGTAACCAGCCTGCCACACGCAATCGGCGGCTGGCGCTGCTTCTTGGCAATGGGTAGAAAACATTCTATTAATGTATTAATGATTGTGCACTGGCATACTCGCCGGTTTGCTATTCCCAGCCCCACGAGCCCGCATGACCACACCAAGACCCTCCCTGACCCTGACCCTGTTGCAGGCGCGCGAAGCCACCATGGCGTTTTTCCGCCCAGCGTTGAATGCCCATGACCTGACCGAGCAGCAATGGCGGGTAATCCGTATCTTGCGCCAGCAAGGCGAGCTGGAAAGCCATCAGTTGGCTGAGCTGGCGTGCATTCTCAAACCCAGCATGAGTGGTGTGCTCAAGCGCCTGGAACGCGATGGGATCGTGGCGCGGCGCAAGTCGGCAGAAGACCAGCGCCGGGTGTTCATCAACCTGACCGACGCGGGGCAGCAGGCATTTGTGGCGATGAGTGAGGAAATGGCGCGCAACTACGACAAGATCCTCGCCCAGTTTGGCGAGGACAAGCTGCAGCAACTGATGCAGTTGCTGGATGAAATGAAGCGGATCAAACCCTGACGCGCCAGCCGTCAGCGGTTGAGTGACAGCGAGTCTTCGAGCACTTTCAGCAAGGCTGTCGCGCGCCGCTCATAGGCGGCGGGGCCTGCGTACATCAGCTCTACATACAGGCTGTCGATGATGCCCAGGTAGGCATCGGCGTACAGCGCCAGGCGGCTTTGCTGCTCATCAGCCCAGTTGTTCCGAGCTTGCAGGGCCTTGCAGAACCCTTCGCGTATGCCGTCCAGGTACTTTTCGAAGCCGCAAGTGACAACCGGCTTGATGCCCGCCGGGGGCAGGAAGGCCGTGCGCAACACGAAGCGCAGCGCAGCGGAGCCGCGATAACGCTCGGCCAGGTGCAAGGCCAGCCAGTGCCCGGGCGCCAGGCCGTCGCGATCTTCCTGCGCAAAACCCTGTTCGACAAACGTCGTTTCCTGCACCAGCGCACGCTGGAACACCTCCACGAACAAAGCATCCTTGTTGGCGAAGTGTGCATACAGTGAAGCTTTGCGCATGCCGGCCAGCTGGGCGATTTCGTTCAGCGAAGAGGCATCGTAGCCATACTCGGCGAAGTGGCCGACGGCGGCATCGCACACACGCACCGCAGAAGGGGAAAGGTCTTTCAACAGCATCGCTCCGTCAGGGGCGCGGCAGGCCGCGCGCGTCATATGGGTGGGATTGTGGTGATCGCAAATGCACGGGTCAATGCTTGTGGCTGGGCAATTTCTGCACACCATGAAAAGTGCAATGTTCCCCTCGTAACGTGCATTCCGCCGCCCAATCGCGGCTCACATACTGAACGCGTCTTCGAATCCAATAAGAAAGAGACCGTTCATGAAAAAGCCAAACCCCCTGCTGGAAGACCTGAGATCCATCCTGCCGACCATCGCCGCCAATGCCATGCGTGCAGAACAGGACCGCAGCGTGCCGGCAGAGAACATCACCCTGCTGAAAAGCATCGGCATGCACCGCGCTTTCTTGCCCAAACACTACGGCGGCATGGAAATCACCCTGCCGCAATTCGCCGAGTGCATCGCCCAGCTGGCGGGCGCCTGCGCCAGCACCGCCTGGGCCATGAGCTTGCTGTGCACCCACAGCCATCAGATGGCGATGTTCTCGCCCAAGCTGCAGCAGGAGGTGTGGGGCAGCGACCCGGATGCCACTGCCAGCAGCAGTATCGCGCCATTTGGCCGTACCGAAGAGGTCGAGGGTGGCGTGTCGTTCAGCGGCGAGATGGGCTGGAGTTCTGGTTGCGACCACGCCGAGTGGGCGATCGTAGGTTTTCGCCGCAACAATGCCGAAGGCACTCAGGATTACTGCTTCGCCATCCTGCCGCGCAGCGATTATGAAATCCGTGATGACTGGTATGCCGTGGGCATGCGCGGCAGTGGCAGCAAGACCTTGATCGTGCGTGACGCCTTCGTGCCTGAGCACCGTATCCAGAAAGCCAAGGACATGATGGAGGGCAAGTCGGCGGGCTTTGGCCTGTACCCGGACAGCAAGATCTTCTTCGCCCCATACCGCCCGTACTTCGCCAGCGGTTTTTCCACCGTGAGCCTCGGCGTTGCCGAGCGCATGCTGGAGGTGTTCCGCGAGAAAACCCGCAACCGCGTGCGTGCCTACACCGGTGCTGCCGTGGGCGCTGCTACCCCAGCGCTGATGCGCCTGGCCGAATCGACCCATCAGGTGGCCGCCGCCCGGGCACTGCTGGAAAAAAGCTGGGACGAAATTGCCGAGCACAGCGCCCGCCATGAATACCCCTCGCGTGGCACGCTGGCATTCTGGCGCACCAACCAGGGCTATGCAGTGAAACTGTGCATCCAGGCCGTGGACCGCCTGATGGAAGCGGCCGGTGGTGGCGCCTGGTTCGAGAGCAACGAACTGCAACGCCTGTTCCGCGATTCGCACATGACCGGCGCCCATGCCTACACCGACTACGACGTTTGCGCGCAGATCCTCGGCCGCGAGTTGATGGGCCTGGAGCCCGACCCGACCATGGTCTGAGTCGCTTTCCGTTTCAACCATCCCTCACAAGCACAACAACAATCAGGGCGGGCTGCCAGGCCTGCCCGGGAGTCTTGCATGTCCAATGAAACCTTCGACGCGCGTGCCTTCCGCCGCGCACTGGGCAACTTCGCCACCGGCGTTACCGTGGTGACCGCAGCCGGCCCCAGTGGCCGCAAGGTGGGCGTCACCGCCAACAGTTTCAACTCGGTGTCGCTGGACCCGGCGCTGATCCTGTGGAGCATCGACAAACGTTCGACCAGCCATGAAGTGTTCGAAGAGGCCTCGCATTTTGCCGTGAACGTTCTGGCTGCGGACCAGATCGACCTGTCCAACAACTTCGCCCGGCCCAAAGAGGACCGCTTTGCCGGTATCGACTACGAGACGGGCGTTGGCGGCGTGCCATTGTTCGTCGATTGCGCGGCACGCTTCGAGTGTGAAAAGTACCAGCAACTGGACGGTGGCGATCACTGGATCCTGATAGGCAGGGTGGTGGCGTTCGATGATTTCGGCCGCTCGCCGCTGCTGTACCACCAGGGCGCCTATTCCATGGTGCTGCCACATACCCGCATGACCCAGCGTGCAGAAGGGCAGGCACCCAGCAGCCACTTCCAGGGCCGCCTGCAACACAACCTGTATTACCTGATGACCCAGGCATTGCGCGCCTACCAGGCTGACTACCAGCCACGCCAGTTGTGCACCGGCCTGCGTACCAGCGAGGCGCGCATGCTGATGGTGCTGGAGAACGATGCGGGGCTGAGCCTGAACGACCTGCAACGGGAAGTGGCGATGCCGGCGCGGGAGATCGAGGAAGCGGTGGCCAACCTCAAGCGCAAAGGGTTGATTGCCGATGATGACGGACGTGTGCGGTTGTCGGTGAAGGGCGTGGACGAGACCGAGGCATTGTGGACCATTGCCCGGGAACAGCAGGACAAGGTGTTCGGGCAGTTCAGTGAAGAGCAGCTGGAGACTTTCAAGACAGTGCTCAAGGCACTTATCAACATCTGATCTCGCTGTGGATGGCACCGGAGAGGCCGGTGCCATCCACACAGATACCTCAGTAGACACTCCCCCCGGCACTGCCAACCATCGGCGTACCTTTGAACTTCCCTGCCAGCTCGCGCAGCCCGCGCATCAGCACCGTGGTATCCACACCGACGGCCACAAATGCCGCACCCAGCTCGATATAACGTCGCGCCAGTTTCTCATCCGCGCTGAGAATACCTGCAGCCTTGCCCGCCTTGCCGATGCGTACGATGGCATCCTCGATCGCTGCCTGCACCTGTGGATGCCCAGGGTTGCCCCGATGGCCCATGGCTGCGCTCAAGTCCGCAGGCCCGATGAACACGCCATCCACACCTTCCACCGCAACGATCTCGTCCAGGTTGGCCAGGCCTTCCTTGTTTTCGATCTGCACCAGCAGGCACATCTGTTCATCGGCGTGGTCCAGGTAGCCGGGGATGGTGTTCCAGCGCGATGCCCGTGCCAGTGCGCTGCCCACGCCACGAATGCCGTTGGGCGGGTAATGCATGGCCTTGACCAGTTGCTGCGCCTGTTCAGCGCTTTCCACCATCGGCACCAGCAAGGTCTGAGCGCCGATGTCCAGCACCTGCTTGATCAGCGCGGTATCACCGATTACCGGGCGGATTACCGCCTGGCTGGGGTAGGGGGCCACCGCCTGCAACTGCGCGAGCATGCCGCGCAGGTCGTTGGGGGCGTGTTCGCCGTCGATCAGCAGCCAGTCGAAACCGGCATTGGCGGCCAGCTCTGCGCAGTAGGCATCGGCCAGGCCGAGCCACAGGCCGACCTGCGGCTCGCCGCTGCACAGGCGTTGCTTGAAGTGGTTGATGGGCATGTCCATGGGCTGGTCCTCAAACGAAGCGGCAGGCGATGGCGCCGAGCATGTCGTAGTCGACGTGGAAGGTATCGCCTGGGCGTGCGGCCACCGGGCGGGTGAACGAACCACCGAGGATGATCTGGCCGGGCTGCAAGGTGACGTCGTACGGGGCCAGCTTGTTGGCCAGCCAGGCAACGCCTTTGGCCGGGTGATTGAGCACCGCGGCGCTGACACCGGACTCCTCGATCACGCCGTTGCGGTAGAGCACTGCCGGCACTTTGCGCAGGTCGATCTCGGTGGGGCGCACGGCCCGTCCGCCCATCACCACGCCGGCATTGGCGGCGTTGTCGGAAATGGTGTCGAACACCTTGCGGGTGGCCTGGGTTTGCGGGTCCACCTGCTGGATGCGCGCATCGATGATTTCCAGCGCCGGGATCACCCATTCGGTGGCTTCCAGCACATCGAAAACAGTGACGTTGGGGCCTTTCAGCGGCTTGCCGAGGATGAACGCCAACTCCACTTCAACGCGCGGCACGATGAAGCGTTCGAAGGGGATGTCGCTGCCTTCATCGAACAGCATGTCGTCGAGCAATGCGCCATAGTCGGGCTCGGTGATGTTCGACGACACCTGCATGGCACGCGAGGTCAGGCCGATCTTGTGGCCCACCAGCTTGCGCCCGGCGGCGATCTTTTTCGCCACCCAGGCGCGCTGGATGGCATAGGCGTCTTCGACGCTGATTGCGGGCTGCTCCAGCGAGAACTGGCGCACTTGCTCGCGGGAGCGTTCGGCCTGGTCGAGGCGTTCGGCGGCTTGCTGGATGAAAGCGTTGTCTAGCATGGGGACAGTCTCTTGATTCAAGGGTTGACGATGGCAGCTCGGGTGCGCAGCACCAGCAGGCCACCCAGGGCGATGAAGATGGCGAGCACATACAGGGCCAGGCTGGCGCTGTGGGTGGTGTCGCGCACCCAGCCGATGAAGTAGGGCGTGAAGAACGAGGCGATGCTGCCCAGCGAGCTGATCAGAGCAATGCCGGCGGCCTGGGTGCGGGTGTTGAGGAAGGCCGGCGGCAGTTGCCAGAACATCGGCAGCGCAGCGCTGGCGCCCATGCCGGCCAGCACCAGGCCGGCCATTACCGGCCACGCCTGCTCGGGGGCAAGGGCTGCGATGGCGATGCCGGTGGCGGCCATCAGCAGGGGGACGCACAGGTGCCAGCGGCGTTCGCGCAGGCGGTCGCTGGAGCGGCCGCAGGCCAGCATGAACACGCAGCCGGCCACGTACGGCACAGCGCTGAGCAGGCCGACACTGGCGTCGCTGGCCACCCCGGCACTGTGGATCAGGCTGGGCATCCAGAACGCCAGGGTGTTGACCGCCAGCATCACCGCGCAATACACCGCCACCAGCAGCCACAGTGCACGGCTGGCGAAAATGGCGCTGAACGAGGTCACCGGCTTGCGCTGTTCTTCCTCACCGAATTGCGCGCGCAGCGTGGCTTTCTGCTGATCGTCCAGCCAGCTCACCTTTTCGAAATGCTCCGGCAGCACGGCCAGCACCACCAGGCCCAGCAGCACCACAGGTGCGCCTTCGAGCAGGAACATCCACTGCCAGCCACGCAGCCCTGCGGTGTCGTGCATGAAGGCCAGGATGGCCCCGGACACCGGCCCGCCGACGACTCCGGCCAATGGCACGGCAATGGCGAACAGTGCCGTCACCTGGGCGCGCCGCCCGGCCGGGTACCAGCGGTTGAGGTAGACCAGGATACCTGGGAAGAACCCGGCCTCCGCCGCGCCCAGGGCGAAGCGCAGCAGGTAGAACGCGCTGCTGCTTTCGATCAGCAGCATGCTGGTCGACAACAACCCCCACACCACCATCAGGCAGGCGATCCAGCGGCGTGGGCCGACCCGGTCGAGCATGAGGTTGCTTGGTACGCCAAACAGCGCATAGGCGATGAAGAACAGCCCGGCACCCAGGCCGTAGACGGTGTCGGACAAATGCAGGTCCTGGCTCATCTGCATCTTGGCGAAGCCGATGTTGATGCGGTCCAGGTGGGCGAACAGGTAGCACACCAGCAGCAGCGGCATCAGCCGCCAGGTGACTGCCCGGTGGGTACTGTCGACCCTTTCAGCGTGTGCCTCGCGTGGCGAGGCGTGTTCGAGTGTGCTCATGTTTTTGTACTTGTTCTTCAATGAGGCGGGGAAGGGGCTTTCGAGCCGGCGCGCTAGCGGTTGAACAATGGGTGCAAGGTGCTGTGCTTGGCGTCGTAGACTTGGGCGGTGCTGTGGTCGATCTGTACGGTGATGCCGATTGGGCGCTGTTGCAGCAGTGGGTCCAGGCGGGCTTTCAACACCGCCAGCAGGCTGTCGCCCACCGCCTTGTGCACCTCGGTGCTGCGGCCGGTGGCCATGCGCAGGTTGGCGTACAGGAAACCGTATTCGCCCTTGCCATCTGCCACTGCACAATGGGCGGCGGGGTAGGCCAGCACGCGCGTGCCGCCGGTGGGGAACACAGCTTTGCCTTCACCATCGCGCTGTTCGAGCATGGTGTCGGCCAAGGCGCGGCACAGGCCGGGGATGTCGGCATCGGTTTCCAGGTCGGGGGTGTAGAGCAGAACCAGGTGTGGCATGAGGGGTATCCTCGGCGAGCCGCGCCCGCCATCCGCCGGGACGGCCAGGCGCAAGCAGGTGGATTACAGGCGGCTGGTGGACACCACGGCTGCCGGGTTGGCGGCCTGGGCTGCCGGGATGGCGCTGCCATCCTGCGGGGTAACCGGGAAGATCGCGTTGATCTGGCCGGTGCCGGAAGAGCCGAAGTAGGGCGTGACCACCTCGGCCTTGCCGTCGTAGTCGGACCAGCCCAGCGCACCGAGCAGCATCGCCGTGTCGTGCATGAACCCTTCACCGTGGCCTTTGGCGGCGTATTCAGGGAGCATGCCGCAGAAGGCTTCCCACTCGCCGTCTTGCCACATTTGCACCACGCGATGATCAAGGGTTTCCAGGAACGGGCTCCACACCTTGGTGGCGAAGTCCGGCGCCTGGCCGTTCTGCGCGAAGCGGTGCGACAGCGAACCGCTGGCCAGGAATGCCACGGTGCCGTCGTAGTGGTCTTCTACTGCCTTGCGCATGGCCCAGCCCAGGCGGGCGCTGTCGGCCAGGTAGTGCGAGGTGCACAGTGCCGAGACCGAAACCACCTTGAAGTGCTGGTCCTGGTTCATGTAGCGCATCGGCACCAGGGTGCCGTACTCCGGGGCGAGGGTGGTGGCGTGGTGGGCCATGGTCTCGACATTGAAACGGTTGCATTCCTCTGCCAGCAGCTTGCCCAGCTCGGGGTTACCGGGGAAGGCGTAAGGCATGTTGCTGATGAAGTGCGGCAGTTCGTTGCTGGTGTACACACCCTCGAAATGCGGCCCGCACAACACGTGGTAGTTGGCGTTGACCAGCCAGTGGGTATCGAACACGACGATGGTGTCCACGCCCAGCTCGCGGCAGCGGCGGCTGATTTCGTGATGCCCGTCGATGGCTGCCTGGCGAAAGCCCTGGCGCGGGCCTGGGAGTTCGGACATGTACATGGACGGTACATGGGTAATCTTGGCAGTGAGAGCGAGTTTGCCCATGGAAAGCTCCGGTTACAGAATGTTGTTGTTTTCGGCGGCTGACGCGGTACTTGTGGGAGCGGCCATCTACGGTTTGCTCACACGCCCCAGCGCGGAATGTGGTGGCTACCCATGGAAATACACACGTTCTTGATCTCTGCAAAGACCTCGAAGCTGTACTGCCCGCCTTCACGCCCGGTACCGGAACCTTTCACGCCACCGAATGGCTGGCGCAGGTCGCGTACGTTCTGGCTGTTGATGAACACCATGCCGGCCTCGATGCCACGGGCCAGGCGGTGGGCCTTGCCGATGTCCTGGGTCCAGATGTACGACGCCAGGCCGTACTCGGTGTCGTTGGCCAACTGCAGCGCTTCTGCTTCGTCCTTGAACGGGATCAGGCACACCACCGGGCCGAAGATTTCTTCCTGGGCAATGCGCATCTTGTTGTTCACATCGGCGAACACGGTGGGCTGGATGAACTGCCCTTTGGCCAAATGCGCCGGCAGGTTGGCCGGGCGTTCCAGGCCACCGGCGACCAGGCGTGCGCCTTCTTCCATGCCGATGCGGATGTAGCCGGTGACCTTGTCGTAGTGCTGCTGGGTGATCATCGAACCGACCTGGGTTTTCGGGTCGGTCGGGTCACCGACGATCAGGCGCTTGGCGCGCGCCGCGAACTCGGCGACGAACTGCGGGTACACGCTTTCCTGGATGAAAATGCGGCTGCCGGCGGTGCAGCGTTCGCCGTTCAGCGAGAAGATGGTGAACAACGCGGCGTCCAGCGCACGCTCAAGGTCGGCATCTTCGAAGATCAGCACCGGCGATTTTCCGCCCAGTTCCATCGAGTACTTTTTCAGGCCAGCGGTCTGCATGATCTTCTTGCCGGTGGCGGTGCCGCCGGTGAAGGAAATAGCGCGTACATCCGGGTGACGTACCAGGGCGTCGCCAGCGGTGGCGCCATAGCCCTGGATCACGTTGAGCACGCCGTTGGGGATGCCGGCTTCGACAGCCAGGCGGCCCAGTTCGTTGGCGGTCAGTGGCGACAGTTCGCTCATCTTCAGCACGGCGGTGTTGCCCAGCGCCAGGCACGGCGCGGTCTTCCAGGTGGCGGTCATGAACGGCACGTTCCAGGGGCTGACCAGGCCGCATACACCCACCGGCTGGTACAGGGTGTAGTTGAGCATCTGGTCGTCGACCGGGTAGGTGTGGCCATCCATGCGTGTGCACACTTCGGCGAAAAAATCGAAGTTGTGCGAGGCACGCGGGATCAGCACGTTCTTGGTCTGGTGGATCGGCAGGCCGGTGTCGAGGGTTTCCAGCTCGGCCAGTTTCGGCACGTTCTGGTCGATCAGCTCACCCAGCTTGCGCATCAGGCGAGCACGTTCCTTGGCCGGGGTGTTGGCCCACTTGGGGAAGGCTTCCTTGGCCGCGGCCACGGCTTGCGCCACTTCTTCGGCGCCACCGCTGGCGACTTCACAAATGGCATCGCCGGTGGCGGGGTTGTAGTTGACGAAGGTGTCTTTGCTCTCGACCTCACGGCCGTTGATCCAGTGCTTGATCATGCTGCTCATGCCTTGTTGCTCTTGAAGAAGTCAGCTTCGCTGACGATGCGGTTGACCAGGCGGCCGACGCCTTCCACTTCCACTACCACTTCATCGCCCGGCACCACGTCGGCCAGGCCTTCTGGCGTGCCGGTGGCGATCATGTCGCCTGGCTGCAGGGTCATGAAGCTGGAGAAGTATTCGATAAGGTGCGGGATGTCGAAGATCATGTCCGCCGTGGTGCCTTCCTGCTTCAGCTCACCGTTGATCCAGGTGCGCAGCTTCAGGTTGCTGACGTCTGGCACATCGGCCGCATCGACGATCCACGGGCCGACCGGGGTGGTGGCGTCGCGGTTTTTCACCCGCAGGTTGGGGCGGTAGTAGTTTTCCAGGTAGTCGCGGATGGCGTAGTCGTTGCACACGGTGTAGCCGGCAACGTAGGCCAGGGCGTCCTCACGCTTGACGTTTTTCGCCGCTTTGCCAATGACCGCGACCAACTCGCACTCGTAGTGCATGTACTCGACGTTGTCCGGGCGCCAGGTGACCTGGCCGTGGCCGGTGTAGGTGCCGGGCGACTTGATGAAGGCCAGAGGTTCGGTGGGCGGCGCGAAGGCCAGTTCCTTGGCGTGATCGGCGTAGTTCAGGCCCAGGGCGAACATGCTGCCGGTGGCGGGCGGCAGCCAGGTGACCTGGTCTTGATGGACCAGGCGGCCATCGGCAAGGCGCAGGTGGTCGCCTTCGACCGTGACATCATGGGCCTGGCCGTCGAACTGGATACGGGCGTGTTTCACAGGTAATTCCTCACTCGGCGACGATGTGGTTGGTCAGCTTGCCCAGGCCGTCGATCTCGATATCGACGCGGTCGCCTGGCTGTACATCGACGCGGCCCTCGGGGGTGCCGGTGATCAGGATGTCGCCAGCGTGCAGGGTCATGAACTCGCTGATTTCGGCAATCAGCTGGGCCACCGTGCGCACGCAGTTGGCGGTGTTGTTGTGCTGGCGCAGTTCGCCATTCACATACAGGCGCAGGCCTAGGGCATCGGGGTTGGCTACCTGGCTGGCCGGCACCAACGCTGGGCCGATCGGGCAGAAGCCATCACGGCACTTGGCCTTGACGGCCGGGCGGTAGTAGCTGTCTTCGGGCAGGCTGGTTTCGTTGACGATGGTGTAGCCCGCCACATGCTCCAGGGCGTCCTCCACACTGACGCGGCTGGCGTCCTTGCCAATCACCACACCCAGCGCCGGGCCAGGTTGCAGGCGCTGTACGTTGGCCGGGAACAGCACTTGGCCTTCATGCTGGTTGCGCGTGTTCGGGGTTTTGACGAACAGCACTGGCTTGACTGGCAGTTGCTTGTACGGTGCTTCGACGAACGCCGCTTGGTGCTGCTGCAGCAAACCCCGGTAGTTCAGCGCGACGCCGAACAGGGTGCCGTTGGCAACGTCATGCAGGGCATGGCTCATGCTCTTCTCCTGGCAGTGCAGGGCGATGGCCGTCCTGCGAATTTTGTTAATGTGTTAATTTTATAGTTAATATGTTAACGATGGTCAAGAGGTGGCCAGTGGCGCGTGCCGACAAGGCGGTGCACCATGGGCCATCGTCAACAGGGTCAAGCGATTTGCGAGCAAGCAGCCATGAGCGACCGGCATCCGATACCGAACATCAACATCGGCCAGGTCTATGACCAGCGCTACAGCGACAGCGAGGTGCATTACGACCGGCTGGGCAACCTGGCGGGCTTTTTCGGGCGCAACATGCCAGTGCACCGGCATGACCGGTTCTTCCAGGTGCATTACGTGAAATCGGGCACGGTGCGGGTGTATCTGGACGACCAGCAGTACATCGAGGCCGGGCCGATGTTCTTCCTCACGCCGCCCACGGTGGCACACGCGTTCGTTACCGAAGCCGACAGCGACGGGCATGTGCTGACTGTGCGCCAGCAACTGGTCTGGCAATTGATCGAAGCCGATGCCAGCCTGCTGCCGGCGGGCATGCAGGTGCAGCCGGCCTGCGTGGCGCTGGGCAACCTGCCGGCCGAATACAAGGCCGAGGCCCACCGCCTGCAAGGCTGGCTGGAAGCGCTGAGCGACGAGTTCGCCACACAGCAACCGGGGCGCGAGGCGGCGCTGCAGTCGCTGACCCGCTTGATCATGGTCAGCCTGCTGCGGCTGTGCCCCAACTCGCTGGAATCGACCCCGGCGCGGCATGAGGACTTGAAGATCTTCCACCGTTTCAATGCACTGATCGAAGCGCATTACCTCGAGCACTGGCCGCTGGCCCGCTACGCGCAGCAGGTTGGCGTGACCGAGGCGCGGCTGAACGATGTGTGCCGGCGTATCGCCGACTTGCCATCCAAGCGCCTGGTACTGGAGCGGCTGATGCAGGAGGCCAAGCGCTTGCTGTTGTTTTCCGGTAGCACGGCCAACGAAATCTGTTACCAGCTCGGCTTCAAGGACCCGGCCTATTTCAGCCGCTTCTTCAACCGCTACGCCAAACTCACGCCTGGGGAGTATCGCCAGCGGCAGGCACACTTGCAGTGACAGGGCCATGGCGGCGCACCCGGTATGTGTTGTTGTTTGTACCGGATAGTCGCAGCCCGCGCGCTGGGCTTGAATGGGTTTTCCGTGGAACAGATTGCACTTTCCATCGTGCATGCCCTTTAATTTGTGAACTGAGAAAAACCACAGGCTCGACCATGACCAAGACCCAACCTTCGCTCACCCTAAGCCTTTTGCAGGCCCGAGAAGCCGCGATGGCATTTTTCAGGCCGCTGTTGAACGCGCATGACCTGACCGAGCAGCAATGGCGGGTCATCCGCATCCTCAAGCAGCATGGCGAGCTGGAGAATTACCAGCTGGCAGAACTGGCCTGCATCCTCAAGCCGAGCATGACCGGGGTGCTGGGGCGGCTGGAGCGCGATGGGCTGGTGCGGCGGCAGAAGGCAGCGCAGGACCAGCGGCGGGTGTTCGTCAGCCTGACCGAAGACGGGGAGGCGTGCTTTGCCTCGATGAAGGAAGGGATGGAGGCCAACTACCAGAAGATTCAGGCGCAGTTTGGTGAAGAGAAGCTGCAGCAACTGATGGGCTTGTTGAATGACCTGAAGCGCATTGCGCCCTGAGATCCTGTAGTGGATAGCACCGGTTGTACAGGATGACAGTCGTCGCTGTGGGAGCGGGCATGCCCGCGAAGAGCGCCGCCGCCGGGGCTGGTCATGCGTGGCTCAGAGGCGGTGCCAGGCACCGCAGAGGGAAGGGCGGCAAGAGCCTCAGGGCCGGCGCACCGGCCCTGAGAGGAGCACTCAATACTCCCAGAAGATTCGCTGCAGTTCCTTGCTGTCCTGGGTCTTGGTCATCGCTACCATCGCCAGAATTCGCGCCTTTTGCGGGTTCAGGTCGTGGGCCACCACCCAGTCGTTCTTGTCGTCCGGCTGTTCGGCGTTGCGCAGCACGAAGCCACCCTGGTTGACGTGAGACGAACGGATGATCTGCACGCCGTTCTTGCGCAGCTCTTGCAGCGCCGGCACCACCCGCGACGATACCGAACCGTTGCCGGTGCCGGCATGAATCAGCGCCTTGGCACCGTTTTGCGCCAGTGCCTTGTAGGCAGTGTCGGTGACGTTGCCATAGCCATAGGCAATGTCCACCTGGGGCAGGCTGCTGATCTGCTTGATATCGAACTCGGAATTGACCGTATGGCGCTTGGCCGGCAGGCGGAACCAGTAGGACTTGCCTTCCACTACCATGCCCATGGGGCCCCAGGCGCTCTTGAACGCTTCGGTTTTGATGTTGACCGACTTGCTCACGTCACGCCCGGACTGGATCTCGTCGTTCATGGTCACCAGCACGCCCTTGCCACGCGACTGCTTGTCGCTGGCCACGGCCACGGCGTTATACAGGTTGAGCATGCCGTCAGCGGACATGGCGGTACCTGGACGCATCGAACCGACCACCACGATTGGCTTGTCGGTCTTTTCCACCAGATTGAGGAAATAGGCGGTTTCTTCCAGGGTGTCGGTGCCGTGGGTGATGACGATTCCGTCGACGTCCTTGCTTTCGGCCAGCTCGGCGACGCGTTTGCCCAGCTTTAGCAGGTCGTCGTTGCTGATGCTTTCAGACGCGATCTGCATCACTTGCTCACCGCGCACGTTGGCGATGTCTGCAAGCTCCGGCACGCCGGCGATGAGCTTGTCGACGCCCAGCTTGGCAGCCTGGTAGGTAGCGCTGTTGGCGGCGCTGGCACCGGCGCCGGCAATGGTGCCGCCGGTGGCGAGGATGACCACGTTGGCCAGCTTCTGCTGGGTTTCGGCTTCTTTGGCCGAGGCGGTGGCTGGCAGGATCAGCAGCAGCGCGAGTGCGCTGGGGGCGAAGGTTTTCAGTGCGGCATTCATCGTTATTGTTCTCTCTTCCTAGTGAGATGATTTTTTTGTCGCACCTGAACAAGGCATGTTTCATACCAGCTTGTGTAAATGAGCGTAGGTGCGGCCTTGCGCGTTGCCAGGGGGCGTATTGCATTCGGAATCCCGAAAAACATAGGAAAAGGTGTTCGGTTTTTCGGAGAAATCTGGATAATCAGCCGAAGCAGTGCTCTGGCCTCCGACAGCCAAGCGGATTTGACAAACCCCGGTCCTGTTTCCATAGTTAGGTACCGCAAACGTTTGCTATCCGATAAAAAACACAAGATTCGGAGTCATCGTCCATGAAACTGCCGTTCCCCGGTCGTCTGCTGGCCCTCGCTGTCGTTTCCTCGCTTTCTCTCGCCCTGCCATTGTCGGCCGCCCACGCCGAAGACAAACCCAAGGTCGCCCTGGTCATGAAGTCGCTGGCCAATGAATTCTTCCGCACCATGGAAGACGGCGCCAAGGACTACCAGAAAGCCCACGCCAATGAATTAGACCTGGTCGCCAATGGCATCAAGAACGAAACCGACACCGGCGAGCAGATCCGCATCGTCGAGCAAATGGTCAATTCCGGCGCCAAGGCGCTGGTGATTGCCCCGGCCGATTCCAAGGCACTGGTGTCGGCGGTGAAGAAGGCCATGGACCAGGGCGTTGTAGTGATCAACATCGACAACCGTCTGGACCCTGATCTGCTCAAGAGCAAAGGCATCAGCGTACCCTTCGTTGGCCCCGACAACCGCAAGGGCGCGCGCCTGGTCGGCGACTACCTGGCCAGCCAGAAGCTCAAGGCCGGCGACCAGGTGGGCATCATCGAAGGCGTGCCGACCACCACCAACGCCCAGCAACGCACCGCCGGCTTCAAGGACGCCATGGAGGCCGCACAGATGAAGATCGTCTCGGTGCAAAGTGGCAACTGGGAAATCGACAAAGGCAACGCTGTCGCGGCGTCCATGCTCAACGAATACCCCGAACTGAAAGCCCTGCTGGCTGGCAACGACAGCATGGCCCTGGGTGCGGTATCGGCCGTGCGTGCTGCCGGTAAGACCGGCCAGGTGCAAGTGGTGGGCTACGACAACATCAACGCCATCAAACCGATGCTTGGTGATGGTCGCGTACTCGCCACCCTCGACCAGGCCGCCAGCCAGCAGGCGGTGTACGGCATCCAGGCGGCGCTGAAAATGGTCAAGGGCGAGAAGCCTGATGTGGATGACGACAACGTCATCCAGACCCCGGTCAAACTCATCACCAAGAAGCCCTGACGCTGCCAGGAGAACGGCCATGCCTGCATTGGCCAACGAAGTGGTACTCGCCGCCCGTGGGTTGGGCAAGACTTACGCCCAGCCCGTGCTAGGCGACGTCAGCCTGAGCCTGCGCGCCGGCGAAGCGCTGGCCCTGACCGGCGAAAACGGTGCGGGCAAAAGTACCCTGTCCAAGCTCATCAGTGGCCTGGAGGTGCCCACCACCGGGCTCATGACCTATCGCGGCCAGGCCTACGCGCCCGCCAGCCGCAGCGAGGCCGAGCGCCTCGGTGTACGCATGGTCATGCAGGAGTTGAACCTGCTGCCGACACTGACCGTGGCGGAAAACCTGTTCCTCGACAACCTGCCCAGCCGCTTTGGCTGGATCAGCCACAAGCGCCTGCGCCAATTGGCCACGGCCGCCATGGCCCAGGTTGGGCTCGATGCCATCGACCCGGATACCCCGGTGGGCGAGTTGGGTATCGGGCATCAGCAGATGGTCGAAATCGCCCGCAACCTGATCGGTGACTGCCATGTGCTGATCTTCGACGAGCCCACTGCCATGCTCACTGCGCGCGAGGTGGAGTTGCTGTTCACCCAGATCGAGCGCTTGCGCCAGCGTGGCGTGGCCATCGTCTATATCTCGCACCGCCTGGAAGAGTTGCAGCGCGTGGCCCAGCGCATCGCTGTGCTGCGCGATGGCAAACTGGTGTGTGATGAGCCGATACAGCGCTACACCAGTGCCGAGCTGGTCAACCTGATGGTCGGCCGCGA